>NZ_JBFBGL010000005.1:0-232997 GCF_040684635.1 Amycolatopsis sp. NPDC089917
TGGGCTGTCGCGTGGTCTCCCCTACCCGCCAGAAGTCCGTGAAGGCCTCCTTGAGGGACTCTGGGTCCCTCAAGGAGGCCTTCACGGACTCGCGACTACTTGATGGCCGACAGGGCCTTCCAGGACTTCCAGTCGTAGAACCAGTTCTTGACGTCCGATTTGGTCGGACTGCCCAGTTTGGACCCGGTGACCTCGACCGGGTCGCCGATGAGCGCCGAGTCGAAGTACTTCTTCGCGTCCGCTTCCAGCAGGTTCACGCAGCCGTGCGAGGTGTTGGACTTGCCGATGTTCGCCGCGTTGTCCTGGTTCTCGTGGATGTACTCGCCGTTGTTCGAGATCCGGCAGGCCCACTTCTTGTTGACGTTGGTGTAGCCGTAGCGCGCGTTGTCGAACCGCGCCGTCGGCTCCTTCGTCATCACGATGAACGTGCCGTTGGGGGTGTTCCGCTGGACGTCGCCGTCGAGCCCGTTCGAACACGGGTAGCTCGCCGACTCCGCGCCGCCGCGGTAGACCTTCATCGTGTGGTCGGGGGTGTTGACCTTGACCACCTGGTTGCGGCCGATCTTGAACTTGGTGGTGACGTCGGCCTTGCCGTACGCGCCGCCGCCGAGCGCGACGCCGTAGAGCTTCGCCTCGACGTTGACCGTGATGTTGGCGGGCCAGTACTCCTTGGGCCGCCAGTCGACCTGGGTGTCGGACAGCCAGCCCCAGGAGCCCTCGACGTCCTTGTCGGTCTTGACCTTGAGCGCCTTTTCGGCGGCCGCCTTGTCCTTGACCGGGGACGCGAACTTCACGCTGATCGGCATCGCGACGCCGACCTCGGCGTCGTCGGCCGGGTTCAGCGTGGCGCGGACCTCCTTGACGGGCTTGAGCGTGGTGAAGCTGCCCTTGAACTCGGCGGGCTTGTTGTCGCTGCCGGTGGCCTTCGCGGCGTAGGTGTAGGTCTTGCCGTAGCCGAGGACCTCGGAGCTGGTCCAGGTGAGCCCGTCGGCGGACAGCTCGCCCTTGACGTCCTTGCCGCCGTCACCGGTGACCTTGACCTCGGTGAGCTTGCCGTCGGCGACCTTCACCACGATCGGGGTCACCACGGGGGCGTCCTTGGCGTCGGCCGCGGGCTCGGCGGTGATCTTGGCCACCGGCGCGGCTTCCTGCTCGCCGCCGCCACTACCGCCTTCCGGCTTGGCGTTGCCGCCTTCCTCGCTGGAGCAGGCCGCGGCCAGCATGGCCGCCCCCGCGGCGAGCGCGGCCTTGAACACCGTGCGCCGTTCGATCACCGTGTACCTCCCATGAGCCCCCCGCGAGCTTCTACCCGCTCAGCGCTGAGGACCTCTCCGACGTTACCCGTGGCGACGGAACTCACCCTCGCCCCTCGGAGTGATAGACGCACGGAGGTGACGTGGGGTTGTTCGGGATTTTCCGGTTTGCATAACGAAACGCCTGGCGAGCGGGTCGCGGCTAGAGCGAGCAGTTGATGAGCAGGGGCTCCGGGTGCAGCGAGACACCGAAGCGGGCCTCGACGCCGTCGCGCACTTCGCGCGCCAGAGCGAGAAGGTCCTCCGTGGACGCCTTGCCCCGGTTGGTGAGCGCGAGCGTGTGCTTCGTCGACAGCGAGACCCTGCCGCCGGGACCCTCGTGGCCCTTCCCGAACCCGGCCCGCTCGATCAGCCACGCCGCGGACAGCTTCGTGCCACCGGGCGCCGGGTACTGCGGCACGCGCACGTCCTCGCCCACGACGTCCACGATCCCCGCCAGCACCTTCGCCAGCTGCGCCTCCCCGATGATCGGGTTGGTGAAGAAGGAGCCCGCGCTCCACGTGTCGTGGTCGTCCGCGTCCAGGACCATTCCCTTGCCGCGACGCAGCCCGAGGACCGCTTCGCGCGCTTCGGCGACCGGGACTCGGTCGCCGATCTCGACCCCGAGCGTGCGGGCGAGTTCGGCGTAGCGGATCGGCGCGGAGAGGCCGTCTTCGTTGACCTTGAAGCGCACTGTGAGGACTACGCCCGCGTCGGTCCCCTTCAGGATCGACGTGCGGTAGCCGAAGCCGAGCTCTTCCGCGGTCAGCGTGCGGATCTCGCGAGCGGTGCGGTCGTAGAGGTCGACCGAGACCAGGGACTCGGCCACCTCGCAGCCGTACGCGCCGACGTTCTGGATCGGCGTCGCGCCGACCGAACCGGGGATCCCGGAGAGACATTCGAGCCCGCCGACGCCCTCGGCGACCAGCTCCGCGACGAACTCGTCCCAGTTCTGTCCCGCCGCGACCTCGACGAGATCTCCGTCACGCGTCCAGCCGGTGTTGCCGACCTTCAGCACCGCGCCCTCGAAGCCGTCGTCGGAGACGACCAGGTTCGAGCCGCCGCCGAGCAGGAGGACCGGCTCGCCCGCGTCGTCGGCTTCGCGGACCGCGTCGACCAGGGCCTGCACGGTCTTCGCCTCGGCATAGCGCCGCGCCGGGCCGCCGAGGCGCAGCGTGGTGTGGTCGGCGAGGGCGGCGTGCTCGGTGGGAGTTTCGGCAGTGCTCACGCCCGTGAACGGTACTGTCTGGCGCCATGGCCTCCCGTATCGAGCACCGCTCAGCGTTCTCCGCAGACCTCGCGACCACGTTCGACGCGGTCGCCGGCGAGCCGGCGCTGCGGGCCAGGCTGGAGCAGATCGGCGGCGACGACGCGGAACTGCTGGAGTACGCCCCGGCCGAGGACGGCGTGCGCTACAAGCTGCGTCAGGGCATCAGCTCGGACAAGCTCCCGTCCGCCGTGCGGACACTGCACCGGGGCGACCTGATCGTCGAGCGCGAGCAGACCTGGAAGACCTCCGGAACCGGCTACGCCGGCACCGCGACGGCTTCCGTGTCGGGCGTGCCGGGCGAGATCACCGCGAAGACGTCCCTGACCGGCGAAGGCGAGCGGACGACGCTGGTGAACAGCGGCGAGGTCAAGGTGCGGATCCCGTTCGTCGGCGGGAAGCTGGAGAGCGTGATCGCCGAACAGGTCACCAGACTGCTGGAACGCGAGGCGGAGTTCGTCGCGAAGTGGCTGGCCGAGCGCTGAAGCCGGTCGGGGCACCGACACGCGGGACGACCAACCCGAACCGGCTGCGCCGCGTCGACCGGTGGCTCGCGAGCGACGCGGGCGTGACGCGGCTGCTGCGCCGCGCGGACGAACCCCTGGTGGTCGACCTCGGCTACGGCGCCTCCCCGGTGACCACCGTGGAGATGGCGCGCCGGCTGCGGTCCGTGCGCCGCGACGTCCGGGTGCTGGGCCTGGAACTGGACGCCGACCGGGTCGCCGTCGCGCAGGCCGCCGTCGACAAGCCGTGGCTGGACTTCCGGCGCGGCGGCTTCGAACTCGCCGGGACGCGGCCGCTGCTGGTGCGCGCGTTCAACGTGCTGCGGCAGTACGACGAGGCCGAGGTCCCGGGCGCCTGGTCGCTGATGCTGGACGCGATGGCGCCCGACGGGCTGCTGGTCGAGGGGACCTGTGACGAGATCGGGCGGTTGAGCACCTGGGTCGCTGTCGGTCACGACGGACCGCGCACGCTCACCCTGTCGGTCCATCTCGCGAGCCTGGAACGTCCGTCCACAGTGGCCGAACGGCTGCCGAAGGTCCTCATTCACCGCAACGTTCCCGGCGAACGGGTCCACGAACTACTGTCCGCTCTGGACGTCTGCTGGGCGACGGCGGCGCCGCATCAGAACTTCGGCGTCCGCGCCCGCTGGGCGCATACCGTGCACCTGCTCACCGGCCGGGGCTGGCCGGTGCTGAACCGGCCTTCGCGCTGGCGGCTCGGCGAGCTGACCGTGCCCTGGTCCGCCGTCGCGCCGAGGAATTCACCGGTATAACCCCACTCCGTCACCCCGTAGCGACCTGCGGTGATCACCATGGAACCGTGGAACTGCTGGAGTACGTCACCGAACTGCTTCGGGGCACGCTGGGATCACCCTGGCTGTGGGTGATCGTGTTCCTCGTGTCCGGGTTGGACGCGCTCCTGCCGTTCATGCCGAGCGAGACGACGGTCATCACCGTCGCCGTCCTCATCGGCCCGGACTTCCCGCAGCTGGCGTTGCTCGCGGTGGTCGCCGCGCTCGGGGCCTGGCTGGGCGACTGCCTCGGCTACACCGTCGGCGCCGCCGCGGGCCCGCGGGCGCTCGCCCGGCTGCAGCGCGGTCCGGACGGGGTCCGGCGCTACGAATGGGCGAAGATCCAGGTGCGGCGCAACGCCGTCCTGTTGATCCTCGCCGCCCGCTACCTGCCCGGCGGCCGCGTCGCGAGCGGTCTCGCCAACGGCAGTCTCGGCTACCCGCCGCGCAAGTTCGTCCTGCTCGACGCCCTCGGCGCGGGCATCTGGGCGGTGTACAGCGTCCTGATAGGTCTCATCGGCGGAGCGGCCTTCGCGGACGAACCGGAGAAGGGCCTTCTGCTGTCCTTCGCGATCGGACTGCTGCTGGTCGCGGCGATCGAGATCGGCAGGCGGGTCCGCGTCCGCATCCTGACCCGGCGCCGCGCGGTGGCCGAGACCGGCGACAATGGTGTCTGTGTCGAACCCTGAACGTCGCTACGTGATCTCCTTCGGCTGCCCGGACCGCACCGGCATCATCGCCCGGATCTCGGGTTTCCTCGCCGAGCACGGCGGCTGGATCGTCGAAGCGGCGTATCACACGGATCCCGACACCGGCTGGTTCTTCACCCGCCAGGTCGTCCGCGCCGACTCGCTCCCGTTCGACGCCACCGAACTCCGCACGCGCTTCGCCGACGTCGCGAAGTCGCTTTCGGCCGAGTCGAGCTGGCAAGTCACCGACACAGGTGAGCGACGTCGCGCCGTGATCCTCGTCTCCAAGGCGGGGCACTGCCTTTACGACCTCCTCGGCCGCGTCGCGTCCGGGGAACTGGACGTCGACGTCGCCGCCGTCATCGGCAACCACTCGTCGCTCGGCGACATCACGCGCGCCCACGGCATCCCGTTCCACCACGTCCCGTTCCCCGCCGGCGACGCCTCGGCGAAAGCGGACGCTTTCGCGGAGGTGCGGAAACTGGTCGACGAGCACGACCCGCACGCCATCGTCCTCGCCCGGTTCATGCAGGTCCTGCCCGCGGAGCTGTGCGAAGCGTGGGCCGGGCGGGCGCTCAACATCCACCACAGCTTCCTGCCGTCGTTCGTCGGCGCGCGGCCGTACCACCAGGCCCACGCGCGCGGGGTGAAGCTCATCGGCGCGACCTGTCACTACGTCACCGCGGACCTCGACGCGGGCCCGATCGTCGACCAGGACGTCATCCGCGTCGACCACGGGGATTCGGTCGAGGACATGGTCCGCAAGGGCCGCGACATCGAGAAGGTGACGCTCGCGCGCGGGCTGCGGTGGCACCTGGAGGGCCGCGTGCTGGTGCACGGTAACCGAACCGTCGTCTTTTGATGCTTCACTGAGGTCATGGGGACTTCAGAGATCAAAACGATCGAGACGCTCGATGCGCTGCGTGAGCACCTGGGCCATCCGGCCGAGCGCACGCGGGGGAAGATCATCCCCTTCATCGACCAGCACGCGCGCACGCTGATCGAGCACTCGCCGTTCTACCTGCTGGCGACGGCGTCGTCCGACGGGACCTGTGACGTCTCCCCGCGCGGCGATCCGGCGGGTTCGGTGAAGGTGCTCGACGACACCACGCTGGTGCTGGCGGACAGGCCGGGCAACAAGCTGCTCGACAGCCAGACCAACATCATCGACAACCCGCACGCCGGACTGCTGTTCCTCGTGCCGGGCATGAACGAGACGCTGCGGATCAACGGCCGCGCGAAACTGGTCGCGGACGCGCCGTTCTTCGACGACCTCGTGGTCAAGGGAAAGCGGCCCGCGCTGGCGATCCTGGTCGAGGTCCAGGAGCTGTACATGCACTGCGCCAAGGCTTTCCTGCGGTCGTCGCTGTGGAAGCCGGACACCTGGCCGGAGCGTTCCAGCCTGCCGAGCGCGGGTCAGATCTTCCGGGACCAGATGAAGCTGGACGTCACTGCGGAGGCCCTTGATGCCGCTCTGACCGAAGGCGCGCTCACTACGCAGTACTGAGCTCCGCGCGCGCAAATGTCATGAAAGGGTCGTTCAGGACGTTTTTCGTCCTGAACGACCCTTTCATGACATCGGGAAGCGGGTCAGACGCGCACCAGCATCTTGCCGGTGTTCGCCCCGCCCAACAGGTCCAGGAAGGCCTGCGGCGCGTTGCGGATACCGTCCACAATGGTCTCGGAGTACTTGAGCTCGCCGGAGGACACCAGCGGCGCGACCTCCTTGACGAACTGCGGCTGCAGCGCGAAGTGATCGCCCACGAGCATGCCGCGCATGGTGAACCGCTTCGCGATGATCGACGCGAGGTTGCGCGGCGCCGCGGCGGGTTCGGTGTTGTTGTAGACCGAGATCATCCCGCAGATCGCCATCCGGCCGTGCAGGTTGATCGAGTCGATGGCCGCTTCGAGGTGCTCGCCGCCGACGTTGTCGAAGTACACGTCGATGCCCTCGGGCGCCGCCGCGCGCAGCTGCTCGATGACCGGGGCGTCCTTGTAGTTGAACGCCGCGTCGAAGCCCAGCTCGTCGGTCAGCCACTTGACCTTGTCGTCCGTGCCCGCGCTGCCGATGACCCGCTTCGCGCCCTTCAGCTTCGCGAGCTGGCCGACGACGGAACCGACGGCGCCTGCCGCGCCGGACACGAAGACGGTGTCGCCCTCCTTGAACTCCGCGACGTCGAGCAGCCCGGCGTACGCGGTGAGCCCGGTCATGCCGAGGACGCCGAGGTACGCCGTGACCGGCGCGGCCTCGGGGTCGACCTTCACCGCGTGCTTGGCGTCGACGACGGCGTGCGAACGCCAGCCGAGACCGTGCAGCACGATGTCGCCCGGCTCGAAACCGTCCACGGTGGACTCGAGCACCTCACCGACGGCGCCGCCGTGCATGACCTTGCCGACCTCGTACGGCTCGGCGTAGGACTTCGCGCTGCTCATCCGGCCGCGCATGTACGGATCCACGCTCAGCACCTGGTTGCGGACCAGGATCTGGCCCTCGCCCGGCACCGGGATCTCGACGTCGGCGATCTCGAAATTCTCCAGCGTCGGGACACCGTGCGGACGGGAGGCGAGCCGGATCTCGGTTGCGTTCACGAGGTAACTCCAAAGTCTGTAGCCGAAGCGGGGCGATCGCCCCGTATCCATGACTGGTACAACGGGCTAACCGGGGCGACCATTCCGATTGTGGTGAGCGCTACACGACCTCGGCGAGCTTGCCGAGCACTCCCTCGTAGATCCGCTTGAGCCCGCCGGGCGCGAAGGTCTTCTCGAAGAAGCCGCCGATGCCGCCCGCGCCGTCCCAGGACGTCTCGATGCGGACGAGGCTGCCCTCCGGCACCTCACGCACGGTCCATGTGGTGACCATGCTGGAGTTCGCGTCGGTCTCGACGAGAGTGCCTTCGGACGGCTCGGTCACCGTCGCGGCGACGTCCCGCACACGCTTCGACGTCGCCTGCAGCTTCCAGCTCGCCTTCGTGCCCGCGCCGACGCCGCCTTCGGTGACCTCGTAGTCGCGGTAGTGCTCGGTCAGCAGCTTCGGTCGGGTTTCGGCGTAGTCCGCGACGAGCGCCCTGACCTTGTCCGCCGGCGCCTCGATGGTGCGCTCCGCGATGGCCGTGACCTTTCCCATCCCACTCCCTTTCACCCGTGTTGCAAGACAGCGTCCACGATTCCACCGCCGCGCGCAGGAGGAGCGAGCGCCCCCCGCCCCGGCTGAAGTACATGAAGGCCCCCTTCCTGTACCTAGGCGCAAGGAAGGGGGCCTTCATGTACTTCAAGCTGGGGCTAGATGAGGGACTTCTCCTTCAGCCAGTCCTTCGCGACGTCGGCGGGCTTCTCGCCGTCCGAGTCGACGCGCTTGTTCAGCTCACGCAGCTGCACGGTGTCGAGGGCCTTGCTCACGGCGTTGACGGCGGCCGCGAAGTCGGCGCCGCGTTCGTCGAGGACCTTCTTGTTCACCGCGGGAACGACGTTCTCGGTCGGCACGATGGCGAGGTCGTCCTCCAGCGCCACGAACTGCGGATCGCCGACGAGCGGGCTCACCGAGTCGACCGGGATGACGGTGACCTTGCCGGACCGCAGCTGCTCGACGCGCGGGCCCGCTTCCTGCACGGTCTGGAAAGTCGCCTTCAACTTGTAGACGTCCGTGAAGCCCTTGAAGCAGGGAAGCCGCTTCTCGCACTCCGGCCCGCCCGCGACGACGACGTTGTCGACCTTGGACAGGTCGCTGATCTTCGCGAGGCCCTTCTCCTTGGCGAGGTCGGCCTTCACGATGTAGGTGTTCTTGTCCTCCGCCGGCGAGTAGTCCAGCAGTCCGATGCCGTCGGCCTCGAACAGCTTCTTGAGCTGCTCGTGCTCGCCGGCCGCGTCCTTCGCGGCGTCCTTGCCGAAACCGGTGGTGATCGCGGCGCCCTGGTACTCCGGGATGAACTGGAGTTCGCCGGATTTCAGCGCCGGGTAGATCAGCTCGCGCGAACCGAGGTTCAGCTTGCGGGTGATCGGGTAGCCCTTGGCCTCCAAGGCGTTCGCGTACAGCTCGGCGAGGACCAGGCTGTCGGTGAAGTTGAAGGAGGCGACGACGATCGGCGCGCCGCCCTTGCTCTGCGCGGCCGGGGCCGCCGCGTCGTCGCCACCCCCACAGGCGGTCATACCGAGGACGGCGGCGGCGAGCACCGCGCCCACTCGAACATTCCGTGTCCAGCGCACGTGCACACTCCTATGACTCGTTCAGAGGAATGAACCGTATCTCCGGGTCACGACAGAATCCACATTTTGAGAGTTCCGCCCCGTGTGCTCTCAGAGAGCGGAATCCGGCCGCCCGAACGGGGTAAGGTCGGCCGGTGCGAGCATCCTCCGTGTTCCCCGTACCCGCCCAAGGCGGGCGGCCGCTGTTCGAATGGCGGTGGGTGGACCGCAACCTCGACGAGATCTTCGAGCGGCTCGGCGAACACGTCACGCTCACCGCGGCGGCGCTCGCCATCGGGCTGGTGGTGTCGATCGGTGTTTCCGTGGTTTCGCTGCGTCGCCGGTGGTTCTACGCCCTCGCGCTGGGCACGGCCGGTTCGCTGTACGTCATCCCGAGTCTCGGCGCCTTCGCCGTTCTGGTGCCCTTCACCGGCTTGACGTCCTTCACCACGGCCGTGATCCCGTTGGCGACGTACACGTTGCTGATCCTCATCCGCAACATCGTCACGGGAGTCGAGCAGGTACCCAAGGAAGTCCGCGAAGCCGCGATAGGCATGGGTTTCACGCGCGCGCGGCTGCTGTGGCAGGTCGAACTGCCGCTCGCGCTGCCGGTGGTGATCGCGGGCCTGCGCGTCGCCGCGGTGACCACGATCGGGCTCGTGACGGTGACTTCCATGCTCGGCAAGGGCGGGCTCGGCTACTTCATCCGCAACGGGATCCAGACCGCGACGCCGAACCCGACGTCGATCATCGTCGGCGTCGGGCTTTCCGTGGTGCTCGCCGTGGTGGTGGACCTGCTGCTGTGGCTCGGTGGGCGCGCGCTCGCGCCGTGGTCGCGGAAGGCGGCGTCGCGATGAGCATCATCGACCAGACCATCGCATGGTTCGGCGAACCGAACCGCTGGAGCTGGACGGATCCGGCGGGCGTGCCGTACCGGACGGTCGAGCACCTTCAGTTTTCCTTGCTGGCGCTGGCGATTTCGGCCGTGCTGACGATCCCGCCCGCGTTGTGGCTCGCGCACTACCGCCGCGCGCAGTTCCTCGCGACGAGCGCGGTGAACATCGGCCGCGCGATCCCCAGCTTCGGGCTGGTGATCCTGTTCTGGTTCCTGGCTTCCCGGCTCGAAGTCGACACGACGTTCTGGCCGCTGATGCTCGCGCTGGTCGCCTTGGCCCTGCCGCCGTTGTTCACCAACACCTACGCGGGCGTCATCCAGCTGGAGCAGGAAACCGTCGACGCCGCGCGCGGAACCGGTCACCGTGAGTGGCAGATCATGCTGCGACTGGAGCTGCCGCTCGCGTCACCGGTCATCCTCGCGGGTACCCGCGTCGCGTTCCTGCAACTGGTGGCGACCGTCGCGATCGGCGCGATCGTCAACGACGGCGGCGGGCTCGGACGGTACATTGTGGACGGTTTCGCGCTCGGGGATCCGGGCCACGGCGAGATCCTTGCGGGCGGTATCGCCGTCGTCGTCCTGGCTTTGGTGTGCGAGGGCGTCTTCGCGCTCATCACGCGCTGGGTGACTCCGCGCGGGCTGGCGATCCAGTCCCGCGCGGAGGCCCGTGCGTGAGCGCCGAAACCAACATCGTCACTTCCGGCCCCAGCGACCGATCGACGGTGACCGGCGGCACCAGCTCCCGCAGCCACTCATAGACGGCCCGCAGTCCGGGCGCCCCTTCCCCGGACGCCAGCCACCGCGCCTGCGAACCCGTGATCAGCTCGCACGCCGTGACAGCGGCCATCCGCGCGCACGCGTCGCGTAGCTGATTCCCCGCCGCCCAAGCGAAAGCCTGCACGTCCTCCTGCCCGGCGGAAGTGTCGACGGAGCCCAACGTGGCGGGTGTGGCGAGCCGGCGCAACGCGTGCAGTTCCCCCACCGCGCGTTTGTGCAGCGGCACCAATCCCGCCTGCGGCCCCGGATCCGCCGCCAGCTGCGGAGGCAGACCGCTGAACCGCTCGTCCAGCATCCGGTGCGCCCGCTGGACGCTCACCTCGCCGAGATGCGCCAGCGCCGCCGACACGGCGTCCATCCGCAGCCCGAGTTCGACGGCGTGAAAACCCGTCGTGGACACGAATTCGCCGTCGAGGAACGCCGGGGAGTCGGCCGGCATCGAGCGGCGCAGGACGTCGTCCAGGTCGTCGGCGACCCGCGTCAGATGAGCGATCGCGCGCGGAGCGACGCGGACGGAAACGGGCGCCTGCACGACATCCGGCCGTTCGGCGGAACCGTGGATCAGTTCACTCACCTCGGCCAGGACCGCACGGAGAACCCGGTCGTCTCCCGCCAGCGCGGGACGGTAGATGGCTTGCGGCGCACCGAGAACGTCGATCGCGATCGCCGCGGCCAGCGTCTGGAGGTCCACGAGCCGCCGGACCTCGGCGAGCGCGAAGGCGGCGAGCGTCTCGGCCAGCGGCGAGCCCTGGATGAGGGTCGTGCCCTCCTTGAGCCCCGGCTCGTACGGCTTCGCCAGCACTTCGGACGCGGGCGTCTCGACGCCGTCCACCAGCACGGTCCCGACGCCGAGAAAGGTCTGGAAGGCGTGCGCCAGCGGGATGATCTCGCCCGCGCTGCCCAGCCCCGTCCTCGGCACGGCGGGCGTGAACCCCTCGTTGAGCCTGTCGACGAGGAACGTCACCAGCTCCGGGCTCGCGCCCGCCTCCGGCGCGAGCAGATCCCGCAGACGCACCAGCAGGAGCCAGCGCGCTTCCGCGGGCGAGAGCCAGGGCGGGCCGCCGACGGCCCGGCCGATCAGCAGGTTCCGCTGCCGATCGGCCGAGGCGTCCACCGCGATCCCGGCGAGCCGCCCCATGCCGGTGTTCACGCCGTAGACGGGGCGGCCGGTCAGCGCGCCGAGGACGCGGGCGCGGTTTTCACCGAGCCTCGCCAGCAACGCGGGATCGATCTCGAGAAAGCCCGCTTCGAACGCCGAAGCCAGGGAGAAGTCCTTTGTGGACAGCCTCACTCGACGGGGCGCGCGAGGTCGTCGATCACCTCGGCGCCGGGCAGCGAGGCGAGCGCCGAACCCGAGATCAGCAGCTTGCTGCCGCGGATCCCGCTCCCGATGATCAGCTCCGGCTCGTCGGCGACGCGCCGGTCGATCAGGATCGGCCACGACTCGGGCAGGCCGACGGGTGTGATGCCGCCGTACTCCATGCCGGTGATCGAGACCGCCTCGTCCATCGGGGCGAAGGACGCCTTGCGGACGTCGAGACGGCGTTTGATCACGCCGTTCACGTCGGCGCGGGTGGTGGCGAGGATCAGGGCGGCGGCGAAGCGGACCTCACCGCCGCGTTTGCCGGCGACGACGACGCAGTTCGCGGACGCGGAAAGCGGGGAACCGTACGCCTCGCAGAAGGCGGCGGTGTCGGCCAGTTCGGCGTCGATCTCGGCGACGCCGAGGGCGTCGGGATCGGAAAGTGCGGCGAGGGCCTTGGCGACGGGCTCGGCGAGCAGGTCCGTGCGCGACGGGGCGGGGACGACGGTGAGGCTTCCGGCGATGGTCCAGGTGGTCACCTCGCCACCCTAGTCACCAGTTGCGGCCGCCGCGTTGCACCTCGATGAGCTTGGGTCGGACGTCCACCAGGTAGACCAGGACCGCGACCAGGGCGGGCAGCCACAGGATCATGCCGCCGCCGTAGAACTGGAACAAGGTCATCACGACGGTGGACCCGCCGGTGATGAGCATCCAGATGGGCTTGGTCTTCCGATCGGCGGCCGAATACGCGTCCGAGCGCTGGCGGAGCGCGTGCACGAAGGCGAACAGCCCCGTCAGCGCGCCGCCCCAATGGATGGCGATGAGGATCCAGTTGGCAACGAGCACGAACTCAGCTTACGTCAAACCGGGCGAATGACCCGGGCCCCTGGCACCGAAGCGGGTGCCAGGGGCCCTGGAGAGCGCGCGCGGACCTTACTTCTCGGTGGTCTTCGGCGCGGTGGCCGGCTTCTTGGCGGCCGCGGTGGTGGTGCCGGTGCGGCGCGCGGCCGGGGAGGTGGTCTTCGGCGCGGTCTTGTTGGCGACCTTGCGCGAGGCCGAGCGGGTCTCGTGCGCGAGGTCGTCGCCGATCTCCTCGACCTCGTCGGCGATCTCGCCGGCGACCTCGGTCACCTTGCGGGCGGTCTTCTCGCCCACCGAGCGGGTGCCCTTGGTGACCTTGCCGAGCACGGTGTCGATGCGCTCACGGGCGTCGGTGGTGGCGCCCTCGACGCGGTCCTGCGCGGTGCTCAGCGCGTCTTCGAGCTGCTCGATGGCCTTCTTGACCTGCGGCTGCGCGGCGATCTTGTCCCACGCCTGCTCGCCGGACTCGGCCAGCTTGTTGTACAGCTTCAGCGCGGCTTCGGTGTACTCGTCGATGACCTTGCGCAGCTCGGCCGGGTCCAGCTTCTCGCGGAGGCCCTCGACGTCGTGCGGGAGCTCCTCGATGTTCTTGCGGGCGGACTCGCCGCTCTCGACGACGCGCTCCTTGGCCTTCGACACGGCGTCGACGACGGCCTGTCCGGCCAGGTTGCCGGCGCCCAGCGCGGCCAGCAGCGGAGTGCGGACCTGGTCGAGGGCGGTGTGCTTGCGTTCGGTCTTGGTGGCCGTGGTCATGCTGACTCCTTGGATTCTGCGGCTTGGTCTTCGGGTTTCGCGTCCGCCGCCTGCGTTGTCTGTGCCGGCGTCGCGGCGGCGTTCTCGCGACGGAACGATTCGTAGACGTCGAGCAGGACCTGCTTCTGCCGTTCGGTCAGCTCGGTGTCGGCGCGGATCGCGTCGCCGACCGGGCCGCCCGTGGGCAGATCGAGGATTCCCGCTTGCACGTAGAGCGCCTCGGCCGAGATGCGCAGGCCCTTGGCGATCTGCTGGAGGATCTCCGCGCTGGGTTTGCGGACCCCGCGCTCGATCTGGCTCAGGTACGGATTGGACACGCCGGCGAGTTTCGACAGCTGCCGCAAGGAGATCTTCGCGTTGCTGCGCTGCTGCCGGATGTACTCGCCGATGTCGGAAGCGATGTCCGCGACCTTCTCCATCGGTCCGCCCGATGGGGGCTGATCCCGGTTGGTGTCTGACATCGGTCACCTCCTCGCGACGTCATCGACGCTACGCGCGAGTGCTAGCAATTGCAAGCACTCTGCTTGCAACCATCGAGTGTGTCGGTGCTCACCCGGCTACCGTGGGGGGATGTCGAACGCGACGCGGCTGCGGCGGCGCCTGGTCGAGCATCTGCTCGGTGAGGGCGTGCTGCACGACGCGCGCTGGATGACCGCGTTCCGCACCGTGCCGAGGCACGTCTTCCTGCCGCGGTTCTTCGTCCCGGCGGCGAACGGCTGGGCCGCGATGGAGACCGGCGACGAAGAATGGCTCGCCCGCGTCTACTCCCCCGACGTGCTGGTCGTCCAGCTCGACGACGACTCCGGGCTCTGGGAACGGGCGCGCTATCTCGGCGCGCAGCCGGGGACGCCGACGAGTTCGTCCAGCCAGCCCACGATCATGGCGATCATGCTCGAGGAGCTCCGGGTCGCCGACGGGAACCGCGTCCTGGAGATCGGCACGGGCACCGGCTACAACGCCGCCCTGCTCTGCCAGCGGCTCGGCTCCGGGCTCGTGTACACCGTGGACATCGACCCGGAACTGGTCGACGCCGCGCGCGAGCGGCTCGCGGAGGCCGGGTACGCGCCGTCGTGCGCCGCGGGTGACGGCGCCCGGGGTTTTCCGGCGGGCGTGCTCTACGACCGGGTGATCTGTACGTGTTCGGTGTCGTCGATCCCGCCCGCGTGGCTGGAACAGACGGTGCCGGGCGGACTGATCGTCACCACGCTGAACCGGCCGATCGGCGGCGGGCTGGTGCGGATCGTCGCGGGTGAAGGCGCGACGGGCCAGGGCCGGGTGCTGTCCCGTGACGGTCGCTTCATGCCGCTGCGCGCGCACCGGTTCAAGCCGTCGAAGATGCCGGAGGGCGACGTCGCCTGGCGGCCGACGCGACTGCCGATGGGAGTGATCACGGAAATCCGCAGCCGCTTCGAGTTCTTCGCCGGGCTCGAACTCCCGGGCGTGACGGCCCTGCGGGACGGTTCACGTGCCGCGCTGGTCCACCCGGACGGCTCCTGGGTGCGGCACCGCCAGTCGGGCAGCGAGTTCCAGGTGGCCGAAGGCGGTCCGCGGCGGCTGTGGGAGACCGTCGAAAGCGCCTACGAGGAATGGCTCGACCTCGGCGAGCCGTGGCGGGACCGGTTCGGGCTCAGCCTCGACGGCGAGCACCAGGTGATCTGGCTGGACTCACCCGACGGCCGCAGTTGGCCCCTGCACCCCTGAAAGCAGCCTTCGCACCCACGTCTCGACGTGGTCGACGGCGGCGTCCACCGGGCGGCGGGTGGTGTCGAACAGCTCGACCGGCGGGTCCATCGAGGGCGCTTCCCGTTGCAGCCACTCGTTGAACTCCAGCATCTCCTCGACCCGCTCCTCGTCCCACTCGCGCCAGGCGGGCCGCGCCAGCAAACGCTTGCGCAGCGCTTCGGGCTCGCTGACGAGCGCCAGGTAGTGGATGCCGGAGAAGAAGACGCGCTCGGGCAGCCGCTCGAATTCGGGCGGCGCGACGGTGCCGCAGAGCACGACCGGACGGCCGTTCTGATGCAGCATCGCCGCCATCCGCAGCCAGGTCGAGCGGAACGCGGGATGCCCGGGGACGTCGTCGCGCAACGCCCCGGTCCACAGCACGTCCTGCTCGACCACGAGCGCGAGGTCGCCGAGCCGTCGCGCCAGCAGCGGCCCGACCGTCGACTTGCCCGCCCCGCTCGGCCCGGTCAGCGCGAACAGCGGGAGCCGCCGGAACGGCCACCGGTGCGCGCATTCCGCGCACACCAGCAGCCCGTTCTCGACGTGTGGCCGTTCGGCGCGATCACCGCAGGCCGGGCAGATCTTGAGATCGAGGACCACGGTCAGTCGAAGAGATTTTCGAGGAAGCCGCCCTTGCGACGCTTGCCGTGGTGGCCGTACCCGTGCGGGGAGTCCGCGTAGCCGCCGCGGTAGCCCTTGGGCGAGTCGGCGTAGCCGCCGCGGTACCCCTTCGGCGAGTCCGCGTACCCGCCGCGATGCGGCCTCGGGGAGTCCGGGCGGCCGTAGTGCGGCGCCGGCGCGTGCCCACCTCCCTGATACGGCGGGGGCTGGTGCCCGCCGTAGTACGAGCTCTCGGCGTTGGTGATGGCTTCCAGCTCGCCCCTGTCCAGGAAGATGCCGCGGCATCCCTGGCACTGGTCGATGTGGATGCCGTTCTTGTCGACGGTCTTCATGGCGTTCTGACACTTCGGACAAATCACGTATCAGAGATTACGCATTTTTCGCGTCCGAGGTCAGCAGGCGCACAGGCAAAACGGGTGTCCGGCCGGATCCGCGTACACCCGGAAGGTCTCCGGCGAGTCGTCGAGCAGCTTCGCGCCGATGGCCAGCGCGCGCCCGTGCGCGGCTTCGAGGTCGGTGACGTCGAGATCGACGTGGGCCTGCTGCGGGTTCTCGGCGGACGGCCACGCGGGCGGCCGGTGGTCCGGCACGCGCTGGAACGACAACCGCGCGCCTCCCAGCGGGTTCCGCAGGGTCACCCAATGGCCGTCTTCGGCGACTTCGGCCGCCTTCCAGTCGAGCAGCTCGCGGTAGAACTCCGCCAGCGCGACCGGGTCCGGGCAGTCGAGGGCCACCGCGCCGAAGGTCGGTACCGCACCCATGGTTCAGCCTCCAGAATGATCGAGTAACCAGTGAACCAAGTATGCGGGTTATCGGAGCCGTTGACAACAGGTCTCGCCCGTACACTGTGCGAGGTGAACACCGACGCGTCCCTGGTGGTCGAGTTTCTGAACACGGTGAACGTCGAACGCGGCACCGACCTCCTGGACGATCTGGAGACCTGGCAACGCTGGGCCCGGGATCACCGGCTGCGCGCGGACACCCCCGCGGCCGCGCGCGAAACCCGGGACGCGCTGCGGGCCGCCATCGGCGACCCGCGACTGCCCCGGCTCGGCCTGCGCGCGCCGGCGGAGATCGTCCTCGGCCCGGAAGGCCCGCTTCTCGTCGCGGAAACGGTCAGCGAAGCGGTGATGGCCGCGTCCACCCGGCTGACCGTGCTCGGCGAGTGGATCCGGCTCAAGATCTGCCCGGCGGACGACTGTCTGTGGGCGTTCTACGACGAATCGCGCAACCGGTCGCGGACGTGGTGCTCGATGCGGGCGTGCGGGAACCGGGAGAAGGCGCGGGCCTGGCGGGCGCGGACGGCGGACGTCTCGACCTGAGCGGCGTGGCCGGATCCTCCGCGTATGTCATGAAAGGGTCGTTCAGGACGAAATTTGTCCTGAACGACCCTTTCATGACATCTCGGCGAGACTGGTGACAGCCGCCGCCTCGACCCGTCGGGACCCGAACGACCACAACTTCTGGGGTCACCCACCCCCGAGTTACCCCCAGGGGTTGTGCACAGCGTTAGGCCAAAGACGTGAAATGCTGTGGATAACCCTGGGGATGACTCCACTTCCTGTGGACAACTCCGAGTGGGGCCTCCGGAGTGTGGTATACGCCGAAGGCTCAGAAGAGCAGCTGCGCGACCGCGTAGATGACCAGACCGGCGAGCGCGCCGACCACCGTGCCGTTGATCCGGATGAACTGCAGGTCCCGGCCCACCTGGAGCTCGATCTTGCGCGAGGTCTCCTCGGCGTCCCAGCGCTCCACGGTGTCGGTGATGATCGTGGTGATCTCCCGGGAGTAGTGCGTGACCACGTAGGCTGCGGCGCCTTCCACCCAGGTGTCCACCTTGGACCGGATCTGGTCGTCGGAGACCAGCCGCCCGCCCAGGGTCTCCAGTCCGGTGCGCACGCGGCGCCGCAGCTCGCTCGACGGGTCCTCGGCGGCGTTGAGCAGCATCTCCTTCGCCGTCGCCCACGCCGAGCCGATCAGCTTCTGCACCTCGTCGTGCCCCAGCATCTGGGCCTTGACCTGCTCGGCGCGCGCCATCACCTCGGGGTCGGTCTGCAGGTCCTGGGCGAACTCGTCGAGGAACTTGTCCAGCGCCAGCCGCATGGGGTGGTTGACGTCGGTCTTCACCGCCCACACGAAGGACAGGACCTCGCCGTAGACCTTGTCCGCGAGCATCTCGTCGACGAATTTCGGCGACCAGCTCGGCGCCCGGTCCGAGACCACGCGCAGCATCGTCGTGTGGTTGTCCCGCACCCACTCGTAGGCGCGGTCGCACATCAGGTCCACCAGCTTGTGGTGAGCCCCGTCGGCGAACACGCCTTCCAGGATCTTGCCGAGCGGCGGGCCCCACGGCTTGTCCACGATCCGCTTGACCACGGCCTGTTCCATGATCGCCTGGACGTCTTCGTCGCGGAGCACCTTGACCGCGGCGCGCACGACGGTCGCGAGTTCGGACGTCACGCGTTCGGCGTTCTTCGGCTGCGCAAGCCAGCCGCCGAGCCGCTTGGACACCTCGACCCGGCTCAGCTTCTCGCGGACCACGGACTCGGACAGGAAGTTCGAGCCGACGAAGTCACCGAGGCTGCTGCCCAGCGCGTCCTTCTTGTTCGGGATGATCGCCGTATGCGGGATCTTGATCCGCAGCGGATGCCGGAACAGCGCCGTCACCGCGAACCAGTCGGCGAGCGCGCCGACCATCCCGGCTTCGGCGGCGGCGCGGACGTAGCCGACCCAGCCCGGCCAGCCCGCGGCCTCGGCCCAGCTGGTCAGCAGGAAGATCACCGTCGCCCCGAGCAGGAACGACAGCGCGACCATCTTCATCTTGCGCAGGCCGCGGCGCTTCTCCTCCTCGGCGGCTGTGCCACCTGGCGGATCGGCTGGGGTCACCTTGGCGGGCGTCAGTTGCTCCACACCACCATTGTCCGTGAGGATGGGTGATCGTGCGCGAACCTCTCCTCGTACCCCGCCTCCAGCCCTTCACGTCGACCATCTTCGCGGAGATGACGGCACTGGCCGTCCGCCACGAAGCCGTCAACCTCGGCCAGGGGTTCCCCGACACCGACGGGCCCGCCGGGATGCTCGAAGCCGCCAAGAACGCGCTGTTCGGGGGCGCGAACCAGTACCCGCCGGGGCCGGGACGGCCGGAGTTGCGCGCGGCGATCGCGCGCCACCGTCTCCGCTACGGCGTCGAGTACGACCCCGGCACGGAGATCCTGGTCACCGCCGGCGCCACCGAGGCCATCGCGGCTTCGCTGATCGCGCTGACGCAGGCGGGTGACGAGGTCATCGTCATCGAGCCGTACTACGACTCGTACGCGGCCGCGGTCGCCATGGCGGGCGCGGAGCGGCGTGTCGTCGGCCTGGTGGAACGCGACGGCCGCTTCGCGCTGGACATCGAGGGCCTGCGCGCCGCGGTGACCGGCCGGACCAGGGCGATCCTGATCAACTCGCCGCACAACCCGACCGGCACGGTGTTCACGCGCACCGAGCTGGAGGCCGTCGCCGCGCTCTGCGTCGAGCACGACCTGATCGCGATCACCGACGAGGTCTACGAGCACCTGATCTTCGACGACGCCGAGCACGTCCCGCTCGCGACCTTCCCCGGCATGCGCGACCGCACGGTCTCGATCTCCAGCGCGGGCAAGACGTTCAACTGCACTGGTTGGAAGATCGGCTGGGTCTGCGCGAGCCCGGAACTGGTCGCGGCGGTGAAGGCGGCGAAGCAGTTCATCACCTTCGTCTCGGGCGGACCGTTCCAGCCCGCCGTCGCCCACGCGCTGGACCACGAGGTGCCGTGGGCCGAGGAGCTGCGCGTGAGCCTGCAGGCCAAACGGGACAGGCTCGCTGCCGGTCTCGCGGAGGCCGGGTTCGCCGTCCGGCCGACCGCGGGGACGTACTTCATCTGCGTCGACGTGCGCCCGCTCGGCTTCGACGACGCCGCGGAACTGGCCTGGCAGCTCCCCGAACGGGTGGGGGTGGCGGCCGTGCCCGTAAAGGTGTTCACCGATCACCCGGAAGAGTGGAAACATCTGCTGAGGTTCGCGTTCTGCAAGCGCAACGAGGTCATCGACGAAGCGGTCACCCGATTGCGCAAACTCCAGTGACTCGTCCGATGTCCGTCACGCCCAGCCGCCCTTTTCGAGCACCCGTCTGAGCCTGTCCAGACACCGTCTTCGCAGCCTGCCCACACTGGCCGGACTGATCCCCAGCTCGCTCGCGAGCTGCACATAGGACAGCTCCGGCCGGTGCGCGAGCAGCCACATGAGCCGCCGGTGGACGTCCGGCAGGAGGTCGACCGCCGCCCAGAGCGCGCGGTCGAGTTCGGCGCGGACGACCTTGGCCTCCGGCGTCGGCTCGGTGGCCGGGGTCATCTCGGCATCCGGGAGAGCGCGCGGATTTTCGCGCCTGGTCCTGGTGATCATCCGGAGCGCGCGGCGCCGCGCGGTGGTCGTCAGCCAAGCCCCGAGTTTCGCTTCGTCGCGTAGCGCGCCCGGCGCGCGGAGCAGTTCCAGCCAAGCGTCCTGGCAGACGTCCCTGGCGTCCGATTCGGTCAGCCGATAGGTCTTCAACGCGCCGAGCACCGCCGCCGAAACCGCTTTCACGTCCCACATCCCGGACTCTCCTCTCCGGACGGCCCATGACCGCCGCGTCGATCACCGAACGCGACTTCGACGGCACACACCGCAGCGGGGATCCGGAAAAGGTCAGGTCACCAAGGATTTGAGTAGTTCCACCCGGGCTCGGATGGCCGTCACGCACACACTGAGAGTGATCAACTTCGGTACTCCATGCACCGGAGCCGGTTGCGTCGTTCCGCCTAACGGGCTGGATCAGCGGCGACTTAGGTGAAACACTCCCCTCCGGTGCTAAAACTGGTGCAGCCCCGGGGGAACTGCGACCTGACCGGAAGAGACCCCAAGAAAGATCGAACTCACGCCGAGAACGTGGGTTTCAGGCGCGGACGGTGGTGATTGCTGTGAGTGGTGCGGCAGTCGTGTCCCGTCACGGCCTCACCTCTCCGAAGGCCGGCGCGCGAATTCTTTTCGCGGGCGGGCTCGCGCTCACGGGATGGCTTCTCGGCGCAGTCCTGTCCACTCCGGCCTCCGCCGACGAGCACACCCCCGTGACGCCGGAGACTTCCGTGGTCCAGCCCGCGAAGGAAGCGGGATCCGGGAAATCGGCCACCCCCAAGGAATCCACTTCGGACTCCAGCTCGACCGAGACCACGAAACCCGTCGAGACCACCAAAGCCACCGAAACGCCGAACACCGAATCGCCGAAGGAAGAGCCCGAGGCCACGTCTTCCGAGAAGACGTCTTCCGAGAGCGCAGTCGAGGAAAAGACCGTTTCGAACGCGAGTTCCGTCGAGAAGAGTTCTTCTCCGGAACCGGAAAAGAAGACCGCGAAGCCTCAGGCGTCCGGCGGTTTGCTGGGCGGCCTCATCGGCGGTGTGCTGAACCTCGTCACGAACACGGTCGGCGGAGTGGTCGAAACCGTCGGCGGGGTCGTGGGCGGAATCAGCGAACACGTCGTCGAACCGATCGTCAAACCGGGTCCGTGCTGCGGATCGGGCACTCCGGGGCTCCTCCCGGGCGCGGGCGACGTGCTCGACCCCGTCTTCGGCGGCGGATCGGGTCAGTCGGCGGGCGGCTCGGTCACCATCGCCGTCCCGGCCAAGACCGTCACGACGCCCGCGTCCGAGCCGACCACGCCGGACCCGCGTCCGTTCGTCCCGGCCACGACGCCCACTCCGGCGCCGGTCGTCCAGAACCACCGCGTCGTCACGCAGCCCGTGCAGCTCAAGACCGACACGAAGCCCGCACCGGCCGGGCCCGCCGCTTCCGGCACGCACGCGTCCCCGGACGGCGGCGGCTCGGGCGGCGGCGGACTGCCGAACACCCCGGCGACCCCGGTCGCGCCCACGACGACCGCGCAGCCAGGGCACGACAACTCCGGCGGCGGCCGCGGGCCGCTCGCCGTGCTCGACTCCGGAATGCCCGCCACGCAGCTGAAGCTCATCGGAGCCGGCTGCGACCACGAAGGCGAGCGCACCGGCCGGGAAGCCGCGCTTCCGGCCACCTCTCCCGACTGATCTGACCGGGTCGCCGGGGAGAACCACGTCCAAACCAAGATCAACTTCTGGTTTCGACGTCCCTTGAAGTCCTCGGCTTGAGTCTCTTTCGCCTGCCCCTTCTTTCAGGCAACCCCAGTCTTCCCGAACGGCCGACCGCGCCCGGCCGGTTCGGATCCCGGGCCCCGGCGCCGCGCTGCCCCTGCGGCGCCGGGACCAGCACCGGGTGGACTTCGGGGGCTTCTGCTCACCGCGCCGAGCAGGAGCCGGCCAAGCTCGAAGTCCGCCTGAACCGCGGGCGGTTCCCGGCACGTCGAGGGGCTGTGCCGGGTAACCGCCGCGGTGCCCGTCCCGAGGTTTCGGCCTCGGGGCGGGCCGGATAGCCGGTGCGCTGGTCGTGCGGCGCCGATGCCCTCCCTGGAGCATCGGCCGCCCCGCCGGCGCACCGGCTATTTCCGTTTCACGCGCTACGCATCAGGTGACCTGGACGGCCACGGGGGCGGCCGTGGCGGGGGTCGCGGCGACCGAAGCGGCGGCCGCGCCCAGCCGCCGCACGGCCTCGAAGAGCCTGTCGGCCGGGAGCGAGTACGGCAGCCGCAGCCAGCGCTCCAGTCCACCGTGGACACCGAACCGCGAACCCGGCGCCACCTGCACGCCGTGTCCCGCCGCCGCGACGGCCAGGCGCGTGCTCATCGGCTCCGGGAGGCGGCACCACAGCGACAGCCCGCCGGGCGGCACGGTGAACGTCCACTCGGGGCAGTACCAGTTCAGCGCACCGGTCAGCGCGTCGCGCAGGGCCAGTGTCTCCTCGCGACGATGAGTCAGCGCGGCACCGCCGTCGTCGAGGAGTTCGGCGAGGACGAGCTGCTCGAAGACCGGCGAGCCCAGGTCGACGGCGAACCGGGCCGCGATCAGCCTGCCGATGACGTCCTCGGAAGCGCGGATCCAGCCGAGCCGCAACCCGGCCCAATGCGACTTCGACGCCGAACCGATCGTGATGCCGAGGTCGCCCGTGAACGCGCCCAACGGCGGCGGCCCGTCGGCCGGGTCGCCTTCGAGATCCAGTTCGACCAGCGTCTCGTCGATGATCGCGGGCGTCCGCGCGCGGCTCAGCGCGACCGCGAGCCGCTCCCGGTCGGTCGCCTTCATGCGCAGGCCCGTCGGGTTCTGGAAGTCCGCGACGAAGTACGCGAGCCTCGGCGCGGACTGCCGCAGCGCGGCCTCGATCCCGACGACGTCCCAGCCGGTGGCCGGGTCGAGCGGCACCGGCACCGGGATGGCGTGCGCGGCGGCGATGGCTTCGAGCGCGTTCGGGTACGTCGGCTGCTCGACCAGCACCCGGTCGCCCGGTCCGGCCAGCATCCGCAAGACCTGCACGAACGCGTGATGCGCGCCGTTGGTGATCATCACCTGGTCGGCGTTGGTCGGCAGTCCGCGTTCGGTGTAGCGGCGGGCGATCCGCTCGCGCAGGATCCGCAGGCCGCGTACGTGATAGCCGTTCTCGCCGAGGTGGTCGACCAGCGCCTTGCGCGCGGCGTCCACGGCGGGGACCAGGCCGGGGATGGCGGGCGGACAGGCTTGGGCGAGGTCGATGAGGTCCTCCCCGGACGGCAGGATCGTGTCCCGCCCCCGGCCGCCGGGAGACGCGATCCACGAGCCCGCACCGCGACGGCTGGCGACGAGCCCGTCGGCCCGCAGCTTGTCCAGCGCCGCGCCGATCAGCGTGCGGCTGACGTCCAGCGCGTCGGCGAGCTCCCGTTCGGCCGGGAGCTTGGTGCCGAGCGGGAGCCTGCCGTCGAGGACCAGCAGCTCGACCGCCGCCGCGAGATCCACGGCACCGTGTCGAGAACCACTCTGGCGCCAACTCCCCAGCAAAAGAGCCAATTTCGAGCCCGAAACGCGTCCAGTCAGCGGAATCAGCGGTTCCATAAGGCCAATTGTTCCAGATTGGCCATGGTCAAGGTAGCCACTTACCCCTGATGGTGCATCCGTGGCACTTTCACTCGACCTCAAACCCGTCGGCATCTCGCACGACACCG
This sequence comes from Amycolatopsis sp. NPDC089917, assembly GCF_040684635.1. Lineage (NCBI taxonomy): Bacteria > Bacillati > Actinomycetota > Actinomycetes > Pseudonocardiales > Pseudonocardiaceae > Amycolatopsis > Amycolatopsis sp. NPDC089917. The sequence goes on from NZ_JBFBGL010000005.1 coordinate 23,763, forward strand.
TCCGCCGCTCGATCCAGCTCGTCGGCGGGCTCGCCCTCTACGGCGGCAGCATGGCCATGCTGACCAGGTCGGGACTCGGCCTCGACCCGTGGGACGTGCTCCACGAAGGCCTGATGAAGCTCACCGGCCTGTCGTTCGGCACGGTCACCGCGGCCGCCTCGGTCCTGGTGCTCCTGCTGTGGATCCCGCTGCGGCAACGGCCCGGGATCGGCACGCTCGCCAACATCGTGGTCATCTCGCTGACCGTCGACCTGGTCCGGCTCTTCCTGCCCGACCAGGACGTCCTCGGCTGGCAGATCCTCAACCTGGTCGCCGGTGTCGTGCTCAACGGCCTCGCCGCCGCGATCTACGTCGGCGCGCGGCTCGGCCCCGGTCCCCGCGACGGCCTGATGACCGGTTTCGCGGCCCGGACGGGCAAGTCGATCCGCCTCGTCCGGACCTTCATCGAGATCACCGTCCTGGCCGCCGGCTGGCTGCTCGGCGGGACCGTCGGCGTCGGCACGGTGCTCTACGCGCTGGCCATCGGACCGCTGACGCAGGCTTTCCTGCCGTACGTCGTGTGGCGGGAGCGCTCCGGCTCGTGAGCGCGGGGTCAAGTGGGGCGTGAGTGGCGATCAGCTGGCCTCGCGCTGCTCCACCAGCCGCCGGACAGCGAGGTAGTCGATCCCCCGCTGCGCGAGGACGTCCGCGGCCACGCCCGGAAGCGCCGTCAGCGCGAGCAGGAGGTGCTCGCCGTCGATGCGCTTGCTGCCGACTTCGACGGCCTCGCGAAGGCTCTTCTCCAGCGCCTTCTTCGCCTCCTGGGTGAAGGGCCGATGCCCGCGCCCGCCGCGCTGCCCCCCGGTCAGCGCGCCGGGTCCGTGGGTCTGCTCGACCCGCTCGACGATGTGCTCGACGTCGATGCCGAACCCGCTCAGGGCCTCGACATCGGCGTCGCTCATGCCGCCCCGGCGGCGTACCCGCCCGACGTCGTCGGCCAGTTCGTCCGCCGGGCAGCCCAGGGTGGTCAGCACGCCGGTGTGCCGGGCGAGGGAAGTCAGCAGGTGCAGCGGGTCGACGTTCGCGGCCGCCTCGTCGGAAGCGACGCGCTGGGCCCCCATGACGACCTCGCGGAGTTCGGTGCCGAACCGTTCGAACATCAGTGCCTCCCGTACTTCTTGTGCACCGCTTGCCTGCTGACCCCCAGCTCGGCCGCGATCTCCTGCCAGGACCAGCCGTGCACCCGCGCGCTGCGGACCTGCACGGCTTCGAGTTGTTCCAACAGCCGGCGCAAGGCGGCGACGGCGCGCAATCCCACCCGGGGATCGCGGTCGCCGGCTCGCGCGGCCAGATCTGTCGCTTCGGTCATGACGTCAACCTACGTTGACATCTCGCCCACGTCAACCTCAGTTGACAGTTAGGGTCTGGCCATGGTCGCAATCACAGTGGCGGAAAGGGACGGAGTAGGCGCGGACGGAGCGGCGCGCCCGACCGAAGACCACGTCGCCGTACTAGGCAACGCCGTGGTGGTGCTCGACGGGGCGACCGCGCCGCGACCGGATCTGCCGTCCGGCGGCTGGTACGCGAGCCTGCTCGTGCGCAGCCTGTCGCGGGCGCTGACCGCGGAGCCGCAGGCGGATCTCGCGGTCCTGCTGGCCGAGTCGATCGCCGACGTCGCGAGCCGCGAAGGCCTCGAACCGGGACGATCACCGTCGAGCACGGTCGCGATCGCGCGCTGGACGGATGACGCCGTCGACGCGCTCGTGCTCGCCGACAGCCCGATCATCGCCTTCGGCCCCTCCGGCGCGGACCCGCTCACCGACGACAGGCTGGTCTCGCTCCGCGACAGCGGTCAGCTCCGCACGGGCGCCGACGTCCGCGCGAAACGCAACGCGCCGGACGGTTTCTGGGTCGCCGAAGCGGAACCGAAGGCGGCCAGGGAGGCCGTGCGCCGCAGTTGGCCACGTTCGGAGGTCGAAGCCCTCCTGCTGGCGACGGACGGGGTCGCGATCGGTGTCGACGAGTACGGGCTGTTCGGCTGGCCGGAAGTGCTCGCCCTCAGCCGGGAGCGCGGCCCGGACGCGGTCCTCGACGCGGTGCGCACGGCCGAGAAACAGGACCCGGACGGCGTCCGCTGGCCCCGCGCGAAAAGGCACGATGACCAGCTACTGGTACTGGTCGAGTTCGGGGTAGCCCCAGGGTAGAACCGGGGGCTTCCCGGATCGGAAATCCGCGCCCGCGCGAGCAGGCTGGACGCATGACGTTCCCTGGGGAGAGATCGCGGGCCAGACCCTGGCTGCTCGCGTCGGGCGCGGCCATCGGATGGGCCCTGTTCACCATGGTGGTGCTGCACCTGATCAGCTCACGCGATCCGGTGTTCGACACGCTGTCCAGCTACGCCTACGTCGACCGCGGCACCGGCATGCTCGGCGCCAGCGTGCTCTCGCTGTCGATCGGCTCGCTCACCGCGCTCGGGGCGCTGGCCGCGGCCGGGATCCCGCTGAGCCGCACCACGAAACTGCTGTTCGTGCTGTGGTCACTGGGACTGGCGGCGGCCGCGATCTTCCCGGCGAGCTACCCCGAATACCCGGACCCGGTCAGCGGCGAGATCCACCTGTACGCGTGCCTCATCGCGTTCCTCAGCCTGCCCGCCGCCGGGTTCACCCTGCGCGACAACCTGCGCGGCACCCCCGCGGCCAGGCAGATCGGCCGCCTGGCCTGGGGCAGCGCGACCGGCCTGGTCGTGTTCGGACTCAGCTTCATTTTCGTGCGCCTGGCCGACATCCCGTTCTTCAAGACGCTGACCGACATCGTGCCGGTCGGTGTCACACAACGGCTTTCCCTTGTCGCGCACGTGATCCTGATCGCCGGGATGCTGAAGGTCGCGTCAGCGGCCCACCGCGTCGGTGAATTCGGGGGCGTATCCGTAGAGACCGGGAAGCCCGCCCGTGTGCAGGAAGACAACGTGCTCGTCGGCCGCGAACTGGCCTTCGGCGGCCCACTCGATCAGCGCGGCGCCCACCTTGCCGGTGTACACCGGATCGAGCGCGATTCCTTCCGTGCGGCCGAAAAGCCGCACCGCGTCCCACGTACCAGGGGTCGGGACGCCGTAGCCGGGGCCGATCGCGCGGTCGTCGAGGTGCAGACCGTCGAGTGACGGCGGCTCGGTTCCCAGCAGCACGGAGGCCGCGATGGTGAGATCGGCCAGGTTGTCCAGGGCCTCGTCGACCGGATGGCTGACGCAGGCGATGTCGAGCGTCAGCCAGTCGAGGTCCGCCGTCCCGACGACGAGGCCGGCGGACGTCCCGCCGCTGGCGTGCGGGGCGACCAGCCGCGCCTTGGTGACGCCCAGCTCGGCGAGCTGCCCGGCGATCTCCCGCGCGGCCGCCACGTACCCGAGCGCCCCGACGCCGTCGGAGCCGCCGACCGGGAACGTGGCCACCTTGCGGCCCTCGGCCGCGGCCTCGGTGATCAGCCGGTCGTACGTCCTCCCGGTCTCCTCGCCGTCCCGGCAGACGTGCACGTTCGCGCCGAAGAGATGGTCGAGGGAGACGTTGCCGGACCTTTCGTACGCGTCGCCGTCCCGAGGGACCTTCGCCGTGAGCACGAGCTCGCACCGGAGCCCGAGCTTCGCGCAGGCCGCGGCGGTCTGGCGGCCGTGGTTGGTCTGCAGCGCGCCGAAGGTGATCACCGTGTCGGCGCCGTTCTCGATCGCCGCGCCGAGCAGGAACTCGAGTTTGCGCAGCTTGTTGCCGCCCACGCCGAGCGGATGCACGTCGTCCCGTTTCAGCAGCAGGTTCGGCAGACCGAGGGCCTCGCCCAGCCGGGGCGCCGGATGCAGCGGCGTCGGGTAACCACCGAGGTCCACACGGGGGAAGCGATCAAGGTTCATGCAGGTCACGTAACCACACCGAGGACGCGCGATCGAGGTTACCCGGTGGTATCGTTCGTTTGAACGAACGAGAGCGGCAAGGGGGAACCATGACCACGTCGAAACCCGAACTCGCCTTCACCGGTTTGGCCGAACAGGCCTCGATGCTCGCCGCCGGGGCGACGACGTCGGTCGAGCTCACGCGTCTGGCGCTGGAAAAGGCCGAGGCCAGCCAGCCGAGTCTCAACGCCTTCAAAAGCCTTCGCTCCGAAGAGGCCCTTCGCGAGGCAGAGGAGGCCGACCGGCGGCTGGCCGCCGGGGAGACCGCTCCCCTGCTCGGCGTTCCCACCGCGATCAAGGACGACCTCGACGTCACCGGGCTGCCGACCGCGTTCGGCTGCGAAGGCGACTTCTCCCTCGCCACAACGGATTCCCCGCCTGTCGCCGCGCTTCGCAAAGCGGGCGCGGTGCTCATCGGCAAGACCAACACCCCGGAACTCGGCCAGTGGCCGTTCACCGAAGGCCCCGCGTTCGGCGCGACCCGCAATCCGTGGGACACCGAACGCACCCCGGGCGGTTCCTCGGGCGGCGCGGCGGCGGCCATCGCGTCGGGGGTGATCGCCGCCGCGCTGGGTTCCGACGGGGCCGGGTCGATCCGGATCCCGGCCGCGTGGACCGGCCTGGTCGGGATCAAACCGCAGCGCGGCCGCGTCCCGACCGAACGCGAGCTCTTCCACGGCCTGACCGTGGTCGGCCCGCTCGCCCGCACGGTCGCCGACGCCGCCCTGCTGCTCGACGTCGCGGCGGGGACCGGGACCGCGTTCCAGTCGGCCGCGCGCCGCGAACCGGGCCGGATGCGGATCGGCCTGTCCACCAGGATCCCTTTCACCGCCACGAAAACCCGGCTCGACCCGCGGGCACACGCGGCCGTCGTCCGGCTCGCGGAGCGGTTCGCCGAACTCGGCCACGAGATCGTCGAGATCGAACCCGACTACCGGCTGATCGGCCTCACCTTCCTGCCGCGTTCGCTCGTCGGCGTGCGTGACTGGTCCCGTCGCGTCCCGGACCAGGCACGGCTCGACCCGCGCACACGGGCCAACGCGCGACAGGGCTCGGCACTGGCCGGACCGGCGCTGCGGCTGGCCCGCGCCACGGAACCGTTGCTGCAGCGGCAGATCGGCTCGGTGTTCGGCCGGGTGGACGTCGTGCTGACGCCGACCACCGCGACCCCGCCGCCGCGGATCGGCACCTTCGACAAGCTCACCGGCTGGCAGACCGACCAGGCCATGATCGCCGCGTGTCCGTACGCTTGGCCGTGGAACGTGCTGGGCTGGCCGGGCGTCAACGTCCCCGCCGGGCTGAGCCCGGAGGGCCTGCCGCTCGGCGGTCAGCTGCTCGGCCCCTCGCACGCCGAGGAACGGCTGATCTCGCTGGCCGCGCAACTGGAAGAGGTCGAACGGTGGCAGGACCGCAAGCCCGAGACCGGTTGGTGAACACCCGCGAGACGATCCTCCACGCCGCGCTCAAGGTGGTCGGGGAACAGGGCGTCGGAGGGCTGACCAACCGCCGGATCGCACGGCAGGCCGAGGTCTCGCTCGGCACGCTGACCTACCACTTCCCCAGCCAGACCGCGTTGCTGCGCGAGGCGATGCTGCTGTTCGTCGAGGAGGAGACCACGAAGCTGACCGGCTTCGTGGACGCCTACCGCGAGCAGGGTTTGAGCGTCGAGCAGGCCGCGTCGGTGGTCGAGCAGGTCATCTCGCAGCTCCCGTTCGGCACCGACGAGCTCGGCGCGCACGAGCTGTACCTCCAGGCCGCGCGCGACCCCGGGCTCCAGGACGCGGCCGCGCGGTGTTTCGCCGCCTACGACGAGCTCGCGCTGGTGATCCTGAAGACGCTCGGCGTGCCGTCGCCGGAACGGCTGACCGGTCCGGTGGTGGCGATCATCGCCGGGCTGCAGTTGCGCAGGCTGGCCACCGGCGACGACGGCGTCGGGGTCGCGCAGTCGTTGATGATGCTCGTCCGCGGCGCGTCGTGAGCGGTCCGCCGATCATCAAGGGCACGGCGGCGTGGCGGTACTTCGGCGACTTCCGGGCCGGGCTGCTGGCGGGACAGGTGCTGGTGCTGCAGGTCGCGCATCCGGTCGTCGCGGCCGGGGTGCGGGATCATTCGGACTACGTCGCGGATCCGTGGACGCGGCTGATGCGCACGGCCGCGTCGCTGTCGATCTACATCTACGGCGGCCCGGAAGGCGCCCGCTACGAGGCGGACCGGTTGCGCGCGCTGCATCGCGAGTTCACCGGGGTCGACACCGACGGCCGCCGCTACAGCGCGCTGAACCCGCGCGCGTACGCGTGGGTGCACGCCACGCTCGTCATGGTTCCCGTTGACACGCAACGGTTCTACGGTAAGCCGATGACCGCGTCCGAACTGGACGAGTATTACGCGCAGATGTGCGACGTCGGACGGCTTCTCGGGCTCCGCGAGCGGGACATGCCGCCGACGTGGCCGGAATTCGAGCGGTACTACGCGGAAACCATCGACGGGTTCGGTCCGAACGGGACGATCTCGACGCTGTTCGAAACGATCCGGACGGTGAAGAAGCCGTGGCGATGGCTGCCCGACAAACGCTGGGCTCGGCTTCAGCGATGGCAGCATCGGGGCCAGATGTTCGTCCTCCGCGGCGCCCTTCCGCCGGAACTGCGCGACCGCCTCGGTCTCCAGTGGACAGATCGGGATCAGCGCCGGTTCGACCGGTTCCGCACGGTGGTGAAGGTGGCGGGCGGGCTCGTGCCGGTGACGCTGCGGTCCTCGCTCGTGCGCCGGATCGGCAGGTTGAATGTCTGGTTCCGGGGGCATCCGCGCGCTTACCGCTTCCTGGGCGGCGCCGATGGCCCCGGCGGCTCACGCGTTTAGTCCTCTGGGTGCTCCCCTACCGGAGTAAGGGCCGACGTCCCCTTCACGAGGGACCCCAGTTCACCCCGCACCGTGACGCTTTCCCCGGCTTTCGTCGTTAACTTCGGGCAGGATGGGGAAATCACCGAGGGGGCGGCGCACGGCGCCGTTGGTCATCGCCCGCGTACTCGTGCTCTGCGCGCTGGCGTCGTTCCTGCTGGGCGGCACCGCCCGGGCGGACGGCGTGTCGAGCGGGGCGGACGTCCAGGTCGCGCAGACGCTCGGCACTCGCGACCTCACGGTCGTGCTGCGGCGGATGGACATCGCGCCCGGCCCGCTGCACGTCGACGTCGTCACGCACGCCGGAAGCGCGCCGGGAACGCTGAAGCTGCGCGCGTCGACGGCCGGGACGACGTTTTCGGAAGCCACGGTCCAGCTGGACGGGAAGCCCGGCGCCCATCCGGCGCTGCTGAAGGTCGACCAGCCCGGACCGTGGGAGCTCGGCCTCGACGACGGGACGGACACCGCGTCGATCCCGTTCCTCGTCCCGGCCAGGGTCATTCCGCCCTGGGAGAAGGCCACCTTCGGCGGATTCGTCGCCGCGGGCGTGTTCCTGGTGATCGGTCTCGTGGTCGCGCTGCGCGTCCGGCGGCCGCAGCTCGCGCTGATCCCCGCCGGCGGGATGGTCGCCGCGCTCGCGGTCGCGGTCACCGGCGCGTTGCTCTCCGCGTCGACACCGGCACCGCCCGCGCCGGGCGCGGCGCTCGACCCGACGAGCGACAACGTCCAGGATCCGTACGCGAACGCGCAGATGTCCTCTGTGGACTTCTCGCGGCCGCCGGTGAACCTGGCCGTGAAATCGCCGAACGCGCGATCGGGTGGCCTCACCGAGGTCCGGCTCGCCTTCGCGGACGGCGCGACCGGCCGGGCGGTCGACGATCTTCTGGTACACGACAACGCCTTGGTGCATCTCGTCGTCATCTCGCCGACGGGCAGGCTCTGGCATCTGCATCCGGTGCGCGTCGCGCCCGGCGACTACCGGGTGAAGTTCACGCCGCCCGAGGCGGGGACCTACGCCGTCGCCGCGGAGGTCGCCCGGCGAGGGGGCGGCGTGCAGCTGGTCCGCGCCACGCTGGAGGTCGCGGCGGGCACCACGTCGGCCGCCGAACCCGTGCCGCCGGGCGCCGGACGCCGGGTCGTGCACGGGAATCCGGTCGACGTCGAGGTCAAGCCGGGGACGCCGGCCACGATCACCGCGCGGTTCGGCAAAGCGGATCTCCAACCCTGGCTGGGCATGCTCGGCCACCTGATCGTCGTCGGCCCGATAACCGGCGACCACCGGGTCGGCGCGGATGCCGCTGCCGCGCCGACCTGGGCCCATGTGCACTCGATGATCCCGCAATCGCCCGGTATGCCGGGAAAGCCCGATGAGACCGTCGCCGCGTACGGCCCCGACGTCCCGTTCACCTACACCTTCGCCGCACCGGGCAAGTACCGGGTCTGGCTGCAGGCCGAACGCGACTACACGGTGCTGACCGTGCCCATGCAGATCGAAGTCCCGACCGGAGGAGCACCACAGTGAGTTCCACAGTGGACAGACAAAGGCCGGTCCTGCTCATCTCCGTGGTCGCCGTGCTCGTGGCGGCGATCGTGGCCTGGCTGGTGTGGCCGAGCGGCGGCGGGGAGCAGGTTCAGCGCTCGACCCAGGGCCCGTACACCGTGCGGCTTTCGGTCGTGGATCCGCACCAGGGCGGGAATGTCTTCGCCCTGACCGTCACCGGCGCCGCGCCGGACGTCGTCACCGTCGAACCGGTGATGCCGCAGATGGGGCACGCGCTCGCCCCGTCGCCCGCGATCGCGGAGGCACCGGGCCGGTTCCGCACCGGCGACGTCCTGCTGCCGATGTCGGGCCAATGGGAGATCACCGTTTCACTGCGCGGGCCGTCCGGTTCGACGCAGCACGTTTTTCCTTTGCTGGTCAAGTAAAGAGAGGGAGGTCGGGGGTATGGATCTCACCGCGGGAGGGGCGAGGGCCGCCTCGGTGACACGAAGCGAACGCGCCGGGCTCGTGCCGGCGGGCACGGTGCTGGCCGGATCGGTGATCTCACTGATCGGGCTGACCTGGGACATCCAGTGGCACGGCGACGTCGGCCCGGACACGTTCTTCACGCTGCCGCACCTGTTCCTGTATTCGGGCAGCGCGATCTCCGGGCTCGCGAGCCTCGTGGTCGTGCTGATGACCACGGCCGCGCGCCGGGCGGGCCGCCCGGTCGACGCCCGTGTCGGCGGCCGCGCGATCAACGTCTTCGGCAGGCTCTTCGCCGCACCGGCCGGCTACCTGGTGGCCGGGACCGGCGCGGCGATGTTCCTGCTGTACGGCTTGTGGGACCAGTGGTGGCACGGGCTGTACGGCTTCGACGCGGTGATCGACTCGCCGCCGCACATCGGGCTGCTGCTGTCGATCACGCTGAGCATCATCGGCACGGTCATGGTGTTCGCGGCCGCGCGGGAGCACCGCTGGGGCAGCGTCGGCGTGGTCGGCAGCCTCGGCGTGCTGATCGCGTTCAGCACGGTGACCGTGCTGGGGCTGCAGCAGATCGACCTCGACGGGGTCGACGTCATCTCCGTGGGGATCGCGCTGCTTTCGGTGCTGCTGGTCTCGGCGGGCGCCGCGTTCTGGGGACGCCCGGGCGGCGCGGTCCGGGTCGCCGCGGCACTGGCGGTCATCCAGGCGGCCACCTGGTGGTTCTCACCGTGGGCGGCGGAGGCGTACGCGAGCGCGGTCGGACTGCCGATGCGGGACTACATCGACGGCGTGCCCGCGATGCCCGCGATGATGCCGATGGCGTTGCTGCCGATCGCGGCCGTGCTCGAAGCGGTCTACCTGCTTTCGCGGCGCGGCTGGTCCACCGGCCGGGTTTCGGTGCTGGCGGGCGGGATCGGCGGGTTCCTGATCGGCGCGAGCATGCCGATCCAGAACGTGATCGTGTACGGGGCCTCGCACGTCGAGTGGGCGTTCGTGTTCGGGACGGGCGCCGCCGGCGCGGTGGTCGGGCTGCTCGGCGGGTTCGCCGGGTGGCGGTTCGGCGGGATGCTGAGGCTGCTGGCCCCAGCGAAGGGGGACGGCGCGCATGCGTAAGACACTGCTGGCCTTGGCGGCGGCGATCGGGTTGCTGTTCGCGGCCACGCCCGTGGCGAACGCCTACGAACCGGTCAACATCGTCCACACCGAGCGGGTGCAGGTCGGCCCGTACGGGATGACGGTCGGGTTCAGCACGTGGCCGTTGCGCGCCATGCAATCGCTGGACTTCACGTTCATCCCCGACGACGGGATCGCCGGGAAGTCGGGGACGCTCGCGTTCGTCAATCCGGAGACCGGCAGGCTGGGCCGCGCTCAGCCGCTGGCGAAACATCCGCGGAAGCTGGAGGTGTGGGGGCTGGACATCCGGGCCTTGCAGACGCAGGGCTCGTGGACGTTCCGGTTCGAGATCGACGGGCCTGCCGGCAAGGGCACGGGCGAACTCCGCGATCTGACGGTGCTCGAACAGCCGGGACCGCCGATGGCGGTGAGCTGGTCGATCAGCCTGATCCCGCTGATCGTCCTGGCCGTCCTGATCGTCATCGCCTGGCGGCGCACGAAGGCGAGACTGCGCGGGAGCGGGCTCCCGGCGACGGTGTGACTCGAAGTGACCGAAGATCGGATGGCTCGCGTGTCCCGATGGGCACGCGAGCCTTCCGTCAAGGGCTCAAATCGAACTGTCCGGCCTTGACCGCCTTCAGGAAGGCGTTCCACTCACCGGAATCGAAGACGAAGACGGGACTATTGGCCAGTTTGGTGTCACGGACCCCGACCAGGCCTTCGTTGGCGAGATTGACCTCGACACAGTTGCCCCCGTTGGGCTCGCTCGCGAAGGACTTCTCCCACGCGGAGTCGTCGAACAGCGACACGGCCGTGGTCGGATCGTAATCCGCCGCCGATGGATAATCGGCCATTGGTCGTACCTCCGAACGTCGGTCGGGGGTGCGAGTCGCGACCTGCGCGAACCGTCACGGCCCCAGCTTCTCCTTGCCTCAACGGGACTATCCCGCACGGCCAAGTGGGTGATCAACTCCGCCCACTCTCGACATGAAGATTATTCCAGGAGTAGGATTAATCGCAGCGGCCGGGGCTCGGTTGTTGGTGATTCGCCCGCAGTATGCGGAAACCTCGGCGACGGCCGTCACCGGGGGCGCTCACCAGGGACTTCGCCCATTCCGGTTGGTCACCGACGGCAGGTGACCGGCCTGGACACGATCCCCGGGGCGCACGACCACCCACCGCCGACCTCGTGGGGGAGGATCAGCGTGATCATTCAGGACACGATGCCTGCGACGGTACTCGCCGTCGGCAGGCTCATGGCCGGGACAGCGGGCGAAAGCCGCCGTTCCGCGCATCTCTTCGACCTGCACTCCGGGGGCTCGCACCCCGAATTCCTGCACGCCCGTTGCGGCGCCGCGATGCCTTACGACCACCTGGAATGGGTCCCCGTCGGTTCGGGGATGCCGTGTGAGCGTTGTCTCGGTCTCGCCGGTTCGGTCGACCAGACGCGGTTGCCCCGCCCGAGCCGGGGAGTGTGACGTCATGGCCGTCCGCCTCACCACGCTGTTGTTCCGCCGTGAGGACGAACGCCTGGCATCGACGAAGCGCCGCAACATCGGGCTCGAACTGCGTCAGCGGTTCGGGTTCAGCCTCATCCAGGCCCCGCTGCGCAAGCAGCCTCCGTGGAACTCCGAAGTCGATTTCCCCGTCCAGCGCGACGCGCACCGGGACCTGATCAGGACCGGCCGGCCGCTCGAAGGTCAGTTCGAGCTGACGCCCCTGATCGGGCATCTGACCGGCCGGGCCTGAGGGATCAGGGCTTGCGGCCCAGGCCGCCGAGTCCGCCGGTGAAGGTCGGGTCGTCCGCGAACCGGTCGCTGGCCCGGGAGGCCGCCTCGTCCAGATGCCAGGTGGCCATCCAGTCGATGCCCGGCTCCACCAGCTCCAGACCGTCGAAGAACGCGGTGAACTCCGCGCGGGACCGCAGGTGGAACGGCGCGCTGGTCTTCTTGTAGAGCTCCTGGACGTTCTCCCGGTTGTCGCCTTCCTTGCGGGTGACGCCGTCCTCGGTCAGGTGCGAGGACAGGAAGTACGAACCCGGCGGCAGGAAGTCGATGTAGCGCTGGACCATCTCGTGGACGGGTTCGTCCGGGCCGAGGAAGTACAGCAGGCCGACGAGGACCAGCCCGATCGGCTGCCGGGGGTCGAGCACCCCGGTTTCGAGGGCGCGCTTCCAGACGTCGGCGGGATCGCGCACGTCTCCCTGCAGGACCGCGTGCCGTCCGAGCAGGCCCTCGCGTTCCAGCAGCAGCTGGGAATGCGCGACGGCGACCGGCTCGATGTCGACGTAGACGACGCGGCTGTCCGGGTTGACGGCGCTCGCGATCTGGTGGACGTTGCCGACGGTGGGCACGCCGGAGCCGATGTCGAGGAACTGGGTGATCCCCTGGCGCGCCAGGTATCCCACGCCGCGGCCGAGGAAGTCGCGGCCGACCCGGGCGAAGGTCTTGACCTCCGGGAACTGCTTGAGCACCTGCGTGCCGAACTCGCGGTCGATGGCCCAGTTGGCGGAACCCCCGAGGAACCAGTCGTACACCCTGGCCACGTTGGGGCGTTCGAGGTCGACGCCTTCGGGGGCTTCAGGGTCTCTGGGGTCCTGCTGCGTCGTCATACCGTCACACCTCGTCGGAAACCGGTTTGCGGGCGACCCCGCCGATGGCGCAGTTAAGCGCAGGAGAGCGGGGATCGTCCAGCCGCCAGGCTCCGACGGGGACCAGCCCCGGCGCCGCGAGGTCGAAATCCCCGAAGAAGCCCCTGATCTCTTCCTTGTCCCGGAAGGAGGCGGGGGTGCTGGACTGTTCGTACTGCTTCACGACGCGCTTGATCTGTTCGAGCTCGTCGCCTTCCACATCGGACATCGTGACGTGGGAAAGAACATAGAAGGAGCCCGCAGGCAGGAGTCTTCGGTACCTCGCGATGACGGACGCGAGTTCGGGGCCGGGCGAGAAATGCAGGACCGCGACGGTGAGCAGGGCCACCGGCCGGGCCGGGTCGAGCACGCCGGTGTCGAAGGCGCGCTCCCAGATGTCGTCGGGGTTGCGCAGGTCGCCGCCGATCACCGCGTGCCTGGCGGGATCCCCGTCTTTCTCCAGCAGGATCCTGGCGTGCGCGACGGCGACCGGTTCGTTGTCGACGTACACGCAGCGGCTGTCGCCGTCGGCCTCTCCGGCGATCTCGTGGACGTTGCCGACCGTCGGCACGCCGGAGCCGAGGTCGAGGAACTGGTTCACGCCGTGTTCGGCGCAGTGCCGCACCGCGCGGCCGAGGAAGGCCCTGTTGGCCCTGGCGAGGGACCGGATGAGCGGGAAGGCCTTGACCAGTTGCTCGCCGAATTCCCTGTCCACCGCCCAGTTCGCGGTTCCCCCGAGCGCCCAGTCGTAGATACGGGCGGCGTTGGGGCGCTCGAGGTCCACGCCCTCGGGTAGGAACTGCGGGTCCACGTCCAGCCCCTGTCCACTCGACCGCGCCTGTGCGGACAACCCTACCGAAGGACGGCGGCGAGCTCTCAGGATTGCATCTGATTGCGGTACAGCTCGGCGAGTTCCTTGAGGAACTGCCGGGTTTCCTGGCGTTCCAGCGCGGCTCCGCGCAGCCTGTCCCAGGAGTCTACGAAAATGTTGAAGTCCTTGACGTCGTCGAGGTACAACCCGCCCGCGGAATGCTCGATGTAGACGAAATCCCTGGTGCGATCGGGAAAGCGCATGATGGTGAAGTCGTTGGGCACGGCGGCGAGGCGGGCGCCGAACGGCAACACGTGCACATACACGCGCGGATGTTTGTCCAGCGCCAGCAGATGCTCGACCTGGTCCAGCATCACGGCCGGGGCGGAGCCGCCGGGGGCGCGGCGCAGGGCGCCTTCGCTGATGATGAACCGGTAGTAGGGCGGCTGCTGTTGCTCGAAGACGGCCTTGCGGTCCAGCCGGTTGCGGACCAGCGAAGTGACGTCGGTGGCGCCGGCTTCGGTGAACTGCTTGAGCATGTAGTGCTCGGACTGCAGCGGGCCGGGGATGCGCTCGCCGTGCCAGGTGAGGATCTCCGCGGCCGCAGGTTCGAGGTCGGTGAATGTGCGGAACCAATGCGGGACCACGGATCGGTAGCCGGACCAGTGGCCGCGCTGCCCGGCCGCGGCGCGGGCCAGGTTCATCAGCGTGTCGGCCTCGTCGCCGTTGATCCCGAACGCGTTCAGCATCGATCGCACATCCCCGAGTTTGACCCCGACGGCACCGGACTCGATCTTGTTGACCTTGCCCTGGGTGCACCCGAGAACCTCGGCGACCTGCTGCTGTGTCATCCGCGCGGCGTTGCGGGCATGCCGGAGCTCGTTCCCGAGCTGCTTCCGGCGCGAGGTGACGGTGCTGGCCATCGCCTTGCTCTCCCGGACCACATAATCAGGACCGCGGCTGCCCGCCGTCCTGCGCGCGAATACTCGAACCCACCCAGGGTACTTCACCTTGCGGGGTTCGATGATGACATTGCGCAGCGTTCCAGGAAACGGCCGAAAACACCAGTCACCTGGCACGTCACCCTGGTAGCGGATCGATCTCGTCACATTTCGGGCACGTTGTCCGGGCATAGTGACCAGGTGGACCAATCCCCCTTCGCCCGGCAGCTCTCCGACGGTGTCTTCGGGTACGTGCAACCCGACGGCTCCTGGTGGATCAACAACTGCGGCTTCGTCTCCGCGGGTGATCACACCGTGGTCATCGACACCTGTTCCACCGAACGGCGCACGCGCGCCCTGCTGGAGACGGCGGCGTCGACCGGCGGGGCGCCGGTGACGACCGTGGTCAACACGCATCACCACGGCGACCACACGAACGGCAACTACCTGGCGGCGGGCGCGACGATCGTCGGGCACCGGAAGACGCGCGAGGTGATGGTCGCGACCGGGATCACCACCTACGACAACTCGTTCACGGGAAGCGACTGGGGGCATCTGGAGCTGCGGCCGCCCGAAGTGGTGTTCGACGACCGGCTGACCGTGCACGCCGGCGACGTCCGGCTGGAGCTGATCCACCCCGGGCACGCCGCGCACACCACCAACGACGTGCTGGTCTGGCTGCCGGAACGGCGGGTGCTGTTCGTCGGCGATCTGATCTTCAACGGCGGCAGCCCGTTCGCGCTGATGGGCTCGCCCGCCGGCTGGCGGAAGGCCCTGGACCTGGTCCGCGAGCTGGAGCCGGAGACGATCGTGCCGGGCCACGGCCCGGTGTGCGGGCCCGAGGCGATCGACGTCGTCGACGGCTACCTGGGCTTCCTGCAGAAGCTCGCGTCCCACGGCAAGGCCGCGGGCCTGACACCTCTCCAGGCCGCGCGCGAAGCGGATCTCGGGCCTTACGAGGCACTGTCCGAACAGGAACGACTGCCCGCGAACCTGCACCGGGCCTACGCCGAACTGGACGGCCTGGAGTGGGGCGGGCCGATCGACCTGGGGGCCGCGATGACGGACATGGTCACCTTCAACGGCGCCCCGATCCGCTGCTTCTCCTGAGGCGAGGCGTCTAGCTGACCCAGGCTTCCCCGGCCGGCCCTCGGCCCCCGAATGTCATGAAAGGGTCGTTCAGGACACTTTTCGTCTTGAACGACCCTTTCAAGACACCCTCGCCCCGAAACCCAGCCCCCCACCCGTCCCTGGGGGACGGCCCCGCACCCAGCGTACCGGCGCCCCCGGTCGGTCAGGGGTGGTCGAGCCGAGTTGTCCACAGGCCGGTCAGGTTGTGGACAACTCGGCGTTGATCCCTTCTCGCCCCGGCGCCGTATCCCTCAACGGGGATAGGCTCGGCACGGGAATCGAAGCGGAAGGGTGCGGATGAGCAAGAAGGCGAGCATCGGGGTCACCGGCCTGGCGGTCATGGGCCGCAACCTGGCCAGGAACCTCGCGAGGCACGGGCACACGGTGGCCCTGCACAACCGCTCCGAGCAGCGGACGAAGGAACTGGTCGAGCAGTTCGGCGACGAAGGCGACTTCATCCCGGCGTACTCGGCGCAGGAGTTCGTCGACGCGCTGGAGCGGCCGCGCCAGGTCGTGATCATGGTCAAGGCCGGTGCGCCGACGGACGCCGTGATCGACGAGTTCGTCCCGCTGCTGGAGAAGGGCGACGTGATCGTCGACGCGGGCAACGCGCACTTCGCGGACACCCGGCGCCGCGAAGCCGCGCTGCGCGAGAAGGGCATCCACTTCGTCGGCACCGGTGTGTCCGGCGGCGAAGAGGGCGCGCTGCACGGGCCGAGCATCATGCCGGGCGGTTCCCAGGAGTCGTACCAGTCGCTCGGGCCGCTGTTCGAGGACATCTCGGCGAAGGTCGACGGCGAACCGTGCTGCACGCACGTGGGCGCGGACGGCGCCGGGCATTTCGTGAAGATGGTGCACAACGGCATCGAATACGCCGACATGCAGCTGATCGCCGAGTCGTTCGACCTGCTGCGCGGCGCCGGCGGCTACTCCCCCGCCGAGATCGCCGGCATCTTCCAGAACTGGAACTCCGGACGGCTGGACTCGTACCTGATCGAGATCACCTCGCAGGTGCTGGCCCACACCGACGCCGCTTCCGGCAAACCGTTCGTCGACATCGTGGCGGACCAGGCGGAGCAGAAGGGCACCGGCCGCTGGACCGTCCAAATCGGACTGGACCTGGGCGTGCCGATCAGCGGGATCGCCGAAGCCGTCTTCGCGCGCTCGCTGTCCGGTTCGTCGAACCTGCGTGAGGCTTCTCGCGGCCTCGGCGGTCCTTCGCGCGCTCCGCTCACCGGGTCCGCTTTGGACACCTTCGCGGACGACGTGGAGCAGGCGCTGTACGCGTCGAAGGTGGTGGCGTACGCCCAGGGCTTCAACCAGATCCAGGCGGGCGGCGCCGAGTACGGCTGGGACATCGACCTCGGCAAGGTCGCGTCCATCTGGCGCGGAGGCTGCATCATCCGCGCGAAGTTCCTGAACGACATCACGGCCGCGTACGCCGAAGAGCCCGCGCTGCCGACCCTCCTGACCTCCGGCGGCTTCCGCAAGGCCGTCGAGGACGCCCAGGACTCCTGGCGTTCGGTGATCTCCACGGCGGTGCGGCTCGGCATCCCGACGCCGGGCTTCTCGACCGCGCTGGCCTACTACGACGGTCTGCGCGCCGAGCGGCTCCCCGCCGCGTTGGTGCAGGGGCAGCGTGACTACTTCGGCGCCCACACGTACCGCCGGGTCGACCGGGAAGGTTCGTTCCACACCGCTTGGGCCGCCGACGGCCGTCCCGAGTCCTCCGCCTGACAGAGGTACATGAAGGCCCCCTTTATGTACCTAGGCGCAAGGAAGGGGGCCTTCATGTACAGACGGCCAAGAGGACGAGGGCGACGAACACCAGGACAGTGAGCACGATCCTGGTCACTCCCCGCGCGCCGCGACGATCTCCGCCAACGCCCGCAGGATCACCGCCTCGGTCGCGTCCTTCGTGAGCCCGAGCCCGGTCAGCAGGTCGTCGCCGAGTTCGAACAGGGCCAGCAGGATGTGCTCGGTGCCGATGTAGTTGTGCCCGAGCCGCAACGACTCCCGCATCGTGAGTTCGAGCGCCTTCTTGGCCTGCGACCCGAAGGCCATCTTCGCCGCTTCCACCGGTTCGCCGGCGGGGTCCGGCAGCGCCGCCGTCGCGGCTTCCCGGACGGCGTCGAGGGTCACCTTCTGCGCCACGATCGCACCGGCGGCGAGCGCGGCGGGTTCGGCCAGCAGGCCGAGGATCAGGTGCACGGGCTCGATCTGCGGGCTCTTCGCCGCGACAGCCGCGTCCCGTGAAGCGACTACGACGTGCCGCGCGCGATCGGTGTAGCGGCTGAACACCTTCACGAGGTCTTCGAGCGAGGAGCCGCTGGGCTCGACGAAGCGTTTCTGGGCGGCCTGCTTGGACACACCCATGTTCTTGCCGATTTCGGTCCAGGAGGCGCCGGAGCGCCGCGCCTGGTCGACGAAGTGGCCGATCAGATGGTCGGCCACTTCGCCCAGGTGCTCGCCGAGGAAGACAGCGTCGGACAGCTGGCCGAGCACGTCCCCGTCGGGATGCTGCTGCTTGATGTGGGAGATGAGGTCGTCGAGACGAACTGGACTGGTCATGCCGTCAACTTTAGGTTGACGATCCTCAATCGTCAATCACGGGTTGACGCAAAGGTCGCCTTGAGATCGAAGCCGTTGGCTTCCAGCGTTTCGAACCGCGGCGCCGGATCCGCGGCGAACAGCCGCCGCGCGGCGATGTGGTCCGGCGGCCGGTTCACCGACTCGACCCCGGCCAGCACGCCGTCCCGGAACGACAGCACCGAGAACTTCCCGCCCTCCCGGTCCCCGGTCACGACGGTCTTCTCCGCCCCGGTCAGGATCCCGGCGATCTGCAGTTTCGCGCCGAGCTGGTCGGTCCAGAACCACGGCAGGCTGTCGTAGGGCGCGGCCTGGCCGGTGATGACGGCGGCCGCCGCCCGTGCCTGGTCGACGGCGTTCTGCACCGACTCCAGCCGCGTCGCCGTCCCCGCCTGGACGCACGGGAAGTTCGCGCAGTCCCCGACCGCCGAGATCTTCGGGTCGCTCGTGCGCAGGTGTTCGTCGACGACGACGCCGTTCGCGACGGCGAGCCCGGCCTCTTCGGCGAGCCGCGTCCGCGGCTGCACCCCGACCCCGACCAGCACCAGGTCGGCGGGCAGCACGCTGCCGTCGCTCAGTTCGACCTCGGCCACCCGACCCTCTCCACGCAACGCGGCGACGCCCTGACCGAACAGGAGCGTGTGACCCGCCCCCTCGTGCAGAGCGGCGAAGTACGCCGAGACCTCCGGAGTCGCGACGCGGGCCATCAGCCTGTCCTGTGCCTCGACGATCGTCACAGGCCGTCCGGCGTGCGCGGCGAACTCAAGCCCGATGAACCCGCCGCCGACCACGACCACGTTCTCCGCGCTTTCCAGTGCGGCACGCAGGACATCGGCTTCGTCCTTGGTGCGCAAGGTGAACACACCGTCCAAAGTGGAGCCGGGCACCGGCAGCACCCGGTTCACCGATCCCGTCGCCAGCACGAGATGGTCGTACTCGTGGGCGCTTCCGTCCTCAAGCACCACCTTCGCGCTGTCGCGATTCACCGACGCGACGCGACCCGGGATCAGCTCGATGTTCTTCTCCGCGAAGAAGTCCTCGGGCCGCAAGCGCAACTGAGCGTCACCCGCGGTCCCGGCGAGATAGCCCTTCGACAACGGAGGCCGTTGATAGGGCAGCCCGGGTTCGTCGCCGATGAGCACCACCCGCCCGTCGAACCCCTTGTCCCGCAGCGAGGTCGCCACTCCGAACCCGCTCTGCCCGGCCCCTACGACGAGGACGGTCTCCATCGGCGCTCCTTCCGTTGTACCCGGTGTCCATTCAACACAGCTCCGGCCGTTTCGACACGTGATCCTCACGCGGCGGAAGCGCTACGGTCATGCCCGACGAGTCCACTGGCGTTCCCGCACGTGAGGAGGGTCGCATGAGCCGGCCCGAGGTCCACCCGGTCGATGCCCGCCCGCCACTGCCGAAGCTGACCTTGCTCGGCCTGCAGCACATGACGATCATGTACGCGGGCTCGGTGGCCGTCCCGCTCGTCGTGGGCAGCGCGCTGAAACTCGACGCGGCGACGATCGCGTTGCTGGTCAACGCGGATCTGCTGGTCGCCGGGATCGCGACCCTGATCCAGGCGATCGGGATCGGGAAGATCTTCGGCATCCGGCTGCCGGTGGTGGCGGGCGCGACGTTCACCGTGGTCAACCCGATGATCATGATCGCGTCCCAGTACGGCATGCAGGCCGTGTACGGCGCGATGATCGCGTCGGGCGTGTTCGGCCTGCTCATTGCCAAACCGTTCGCGAAGATGATCCGGTTCTTCCCGCCGCTGGTCTCGGGCACGCTGCTGGTCGTCATCGGCATCTCGCTCATCGGCCCGGGCGTCGGCCTGATCGCCGGGCACGACACCACTTCGCCGGACTACGCGAAGCCCGCCGACATCGCTCTCGCGTTCGGCGTGATCGCGGTGATCATCCTGTTCACGCGGGTGCTGCGCGGGTTCGCGAACCAGATCGGGCCGCTGCTGGCGCTGCTGATCGGCCTGGCCGCCGCCGTCCCGATGGGCCTGGTGAAGTTCGACGGCATCGCCGACGCCGCCTGGTTCGGCCTCGCGTCGCCGTTCCATTTCGGCCCGCCGACCTTCCCGATCGCGGCCGTGCTCTCGATGTGCGTCGTGATGCTGGTGACCTATACCGAATCCACCGCGGACCTGGTCGCGGTCGGCGAGATCACCGGACGGCCGGCGACCGACTCGGACCTCGCGCGCGGTCTCGCCACCGACGGCCTCTCGGCCATCCTCGGCGGCGCGATGAACTCGTTCCCGGACACGGCTTTCGCGCAGAACGTCGGCCTCGTGCAGATGACCGGGGTGCGCAGCCGCTGGGTCGTCGCGATGGCGGGCGGTCTGCTCGTGCTGATGGGCCTGGTGCCGAAGGTCGGCGCCTTCGTCGCGGCCGTGCCGGAGCCGGTGATCGGCGCCGTCGCGGTGGTCATGTTCGCGATGGTCGCCGCGGTCGGCGTGCAGAACCTGAAGAGGGTGGAGTTCTCCGGCAACCACAACACGTTCATCGTCGCGGTGTCGTTCGGGGTCGGCCTGCTGCCCGCGTTCTCGACGAACCAGTTCGGGAACTCGATCTTCTTCCAGCATTTCCCGGCGTGGTTGCAGACGATCTGCGGCAGCCCGATCACGGTCGCCGCGATCGTCGCCTTCACCCTCAACCTGCTGTTCAACCACCTCGGCAAACGCCGGGAGCCGGACTTACTGCAGGCGCCTTAACACCAGAGCCACTTCGGCCACAGGTTGCACTCTTCGGTCGGCGTCGTGGTGGGCGGCGGCGGGGTGTGGCCGGGCGGGTGCGGAGGCCCGGTCGATCCCGTCGGCTTCGGCGGGTCGGCGGGCTCGTGCGAAGTGGGCGTCGTCGTCGATTCGTCCGGGGTGTCGGAAGTCGACGCGGCCGAACTCGACGTGCGACGGCTCGACGACGTCGTCTTGCTGGGCCGCGAAGAAGGCTCGCCTTCGCCGGTTTCGACCGTCTCGGTGGACGGGGCGGCCGACGTCGCGTCAGCTCCCCTGTTCTCCGAAGGCCGCTTCGGCATCTCGATGACGCTCATGTTGTTCGGCTGCGCGTTCTGCTCGGGATCCGAATCGAACCCGACGAGGACACCGGCCGCGCCGCAGGCGACGACCACGGCGATCACCACCGCGATAACTCTCCAGCGTGACTTTGCCCGTGACTCCTCGTGGTCGTCCCAGCCCTCGCGAATGAGCAGGTCGGCGACCGAAACGTCGTCGTCATCCACCAGCTGAGACCTTTCGCACCCGGGAACGAGCGGACCGTAGTTTTACCGCAACTCACCGCCGAATGGGTGAAGTTAACCAAAAATTATTCACCCGATGGAAGACGTTAGCGTATCTCGGTCACACAGCGTGTATTCATATGCTTTCGTGCATATCTACGGCGGCCCACCTTCGGTTCGCGTATACAGCGCCCTTCGCGGGTGGTGTAATCGACGGTGCCAGTACCGGTAGAGGGGGTTCGGACGGATCATGGAGGCTGACGCCCTCGCCGTGCCGGGAGCCGGAAATTCCGGTCGTCCGACAGGTACTCCGCTCGGAAACGAGCCGGTCGGCGATTTCGGCCTCACAGGCGACGACGCCGCCATCTGGTCGTACGACTTCGAGAGCGAACGGCTCTCCTGGCTGCCCGGGCTGGAGAACCTGCTGGGTGGCGCCACCCTCACCGAGACCGACGTCGAGTCCCGGCTCGCCGACCTGGTCGCCCCGCTGACCTCCGGCACCCGCACCTCCCCGCCGTGGCGCGAGTTCGAACTCGAGCAGTCGTTCCGAGACCCGGCGGGCGAGATCCGCTGGGTCCGCCTGCGCGCCCGCACCATCGGCGACGACAACGGCTCGTCCGGACTGCTCGGGATCGCCACGGACGTGACCGACGTCCGCGAGAACCGGCAAGCGCTCGAAGATCTCACTGACCGTTACCGGCTTTTGGTCGAGCTGAGTCCCGACGCGGTCTGTGTCCACGAAGCTGGCGTCGTCACGTACGTGAACCGGGCCGCCGTCGCCGCGCTCGGCGCGTCCTCGACCGCCGAGCTGATCGGGCGGCCGATCATGGACTTCGTCGCCGACGAATCGCTTCCGGCCCTGCTGGACAGGATCGCGTCGCTGCACCGCCAGGGCGCGTCGACCGATCCCGCCGACACCGTGATGCTCCGCCTCGACGGCACGAAATACCTGGTCCAGAGCATCTCGGTGCGCACGACCTGGGAGGGCAGGCCCGCGTTCCAGGTCATCATGCGCGACATCAGCGCGCAGAAGGCCGCCGAAGCGACCCTGCGCTACCAGGCCGCGCTGATCAGCCACGTCAGCGACGCGATCATCGCGACCGACCGCGCGGGCATGGTGACCAGCTGGAACCCCGCCGCGGAGAACGTCTACGGATGGACGGCGGGCGAGGCGATCGGCGGCACGGTCAGCGACCTCGTCGGCGCCGCGCTCGACCCCGAGACCGTGCTGCGCCGGGGCGGTGTCCTGCGGACGACCCACCGCCACCGCAACGGCTCGACACTGGCCATCCGCATCTCGGCCGCGGAGATGAACGACGGCTTCGTCCTGGTCTGCGCCGACGAAACCGCCCGGCGGCGCGCCGAGCAGCACTACAGCACGGTGGTCGCGTCGCTCGACGAAGGCGTGGTCGTGGTCGGCCCCGGCGGCCTCATCGAATCGGCGAACCCGGCGGCGTGCCGGATCATCGGCATCGAGCACGACGACCTCATCGGCGTCCCGTGCGTGACGCTGGAGCTGTACGACGAGCAGGGCCGCATCCCGCCTGCCCGGATCCCGTCGGTGGTGACCAGGCGAACCCGGGTCACGCAGACCGGGCTCGTGCTGCGGCTGCGGAGGCCCGACGGCGACGACGTCTGGATCTCGCTGACCTCACGGCTGCTGACCCCGGAAGACCCGTCGGCGATGGCGGTGGTCACCTCGTTCACCGACATCACCGAACGCCGCGCCATCGGCGAGCGGCTGGCCCACGAGGCGACGCACGACCCGCTCACCGAACTCGCGAACCGGACGCTGGTCCTCGACAGCCTCGCCGAGGCGCTGTCCGGCGCCGGCCGCGCCGAGCTGACCACGCTGCTGTTCATCGACCTCGACAAGTTCAAGGTGATCAACGATTCCCTAGGGCATTCCGTCGGCGACAAGGTGCTCCGCATCGCGGGCGAACGGCTGCGCCGGGGCATCGGCGAGAGCGATCTCGTCGGCAGGCTCGGCGGCGACGAATTCGTCGTCGTCACCGCGGAGATCACCGAACCGGACGAGATCAAGGCGCTGGCCGAGCATCTGCGCGAGGCGCTGACCGAACCGATCACGGTCAACGGCAGGCAGCTGCACATAGACGCCAGCATCGGGATCGTCACCGCGGCCAACGACGACACCCGGACCGCCGAAGACCTGCTGCGGGACGCGGATGTCGCGATGTACCAGGCGAAAACGCTCGGCCGGGCGCGCTACGAGTTCTTCGACGTCGAGCTGCGCGAACGGATGCAGCGGCGGCTCCGCATGGAACAGGACCTGCGCGACGCCTTGCAGAACGAGGAACTCTGGACCGCGTACCAGCCCGTCGTGGACATCGAATCCGGCGAGATGGTCGCCGTGGAGGCGTTGCTGCGCTGGAAACATCCGGCGCACGGCACGATCTCGCCCGCCGAGTTCATCCCGCTGGCCGAGGAAAGCGACCTGATCAACCTGATCGGCATGTACGTCCTCCGCACAACCACACGCGAGATCGCCCGGCGGCGCGAACACCTCGGCATCGACCTGAACCTCAAGGTCAACCTGTCGGCCCGGCAGCTGGACGACCCGCAGCTGGTGGCGGGAGTGCAGGACGCGCTGAAGACGACCGGGCTCCCGCCGCACGCGCTGACCCTGGAGGTCACCGAGAGCGCGCTGATGCGGGACCAGGCCGCGGCCGCCGAGGTCCTGACGTCGTTGCGCGATCTCGGCGTCTCGCTGGCGATCGACGACTTCGGCACCGGCTATTCGTCGCTCGCGCAGCTGCAACGGCTCCCGCTGGACACGCTCAAGATCGACCGCACCTTCGTCACCGGCATCGCGGAATCGCGCGACGCGGCCGCGATCGTCAAGAGCATCATCGCGATGGCACACGCCGTCGACCTGATCGTCGTCGCCGAGGGCGTCGAGGACGAAGAGCAGCTCGCGGTCCTGCGCGAGCTGCGCTGTGATCAGGCGCAGGGCTTCCACTTGGGCCGCCCCGCGCCCCCGGACGAACTTTTCGGAGCCGTTGAATGAGTGTCGAGATCAAAGCCGGAGAAGACCGCTACGACATCGTCGTGGACGGGAAGGCCGCCGGGTTCCTGGACACCCGCACCCGCCCGGACGCGATCCTGTTCCTGCACACCGAGATCTCCGACGACTTCGCGGGCCAGGGCCTGGCGGGCAAACTCGTGACCGCCGCGCTCGACGACGTCCGTTCGCGGGGCAAGTCCGTCCTGCCCTACTGCCCGTACGTGCGCTCGTACATCGCGAAGCACCGCGAGTACGAGGACCTCGTCCCCGAGGACAAGCGCGCCGAGTTCGACCTCTGAGCGCTCAGCCCGGGTAGATCTTCAGCAGCTTCGCGAGTTCGTCTTCGGTGAGGACGACGTCCAGCTCGCGCAGCGTCGCGTCGAGCCGTTCGGCCGGGACCGGCGTGGTCTCCTTGGTCCCGTCCGGGCGCTCGACGCTGAGCTCGGTGCCGACCAGCTTGCGGCTGAGTCCTTCCTCCAGCCGCATGACCACCAGCTGCCCGGTGAACGGCGACCGAGGATGCGTCGACGTGTAGTGGTGGTAGACCTCGTAGTCGATCCGGTGCATCGGCGTGAGCGTGAAGGCGTGCAGGTCGGTCCAGTCGTCGCCTTCCTGCTTCTGCAGACGCCACCAGTCGCCGTCGGCGACGAGCCGGTGCGGCCAGCCGGCCTGGTCCACCACGGCGCCGTCGACCAGCGGCATCGGCACCAGCATCCCGGCGCCGAAACCGACGTCGACCAGGTGCTGGACACCGTCGGCCTCGACCGCCAGCGTCATATGCGTGTACGGGCCGTTCTTCTGTGGCTGCACCCGCGCGACCAGGCGGCGCACGGGGTAGCCGAGCTGCTCGGCGGCCGCGGCGAACAGGCTTCCGTGCTCGTAGCAGTAGCCGCCGCGGTGACGGCGGACGAGCTTGCCGATCACGTCTTCGAGCGCGATTCCCTTGTGCTGTTCCAAAACCACGTCGACGTTCTCGAACGGAACGGCCAGGACGTGCGCCTTCGCCAGCTCACGCAGCGCGGCGGCGGAGGGCTGGGCGCGGTCCTGGCCGATCCGGCCGAGGTACGCGTCGAGATCGAGGGTGCCGACGGTCCATTCGTCGACCTGCTCAGGTGCGAGTGTCATGGCTCCAGCCTGACACCTCCACCTAGATCGAGGTCAAGATCAAGAAGCGCAGAAGGTGTCCTCGGCGGGCAGGGTGCCGTCCAGGAGGTAGCGGTTCACCGCGGCTTCCACGCACTTGTTCGGGTACGCGCCGAAGATCCCGTGCGACCGGACCGGGACGCTCACCAGTTTCGATCCGTGTCCTTCGTCGCCTGGACGATCAGCGCGGGCAGGGCGTTGCCGTGCAACGGACCGAAGGTCGGCTGCGTCGCACGGGCTTTTTGGACGGTGCGCCAGTAGTGCTCGCGGCTCCGCGACGCGGGGGTGTCACCGCAGACCAGCGCCGGCATCAGTGAGAGCGGCGGGTGGCGGACCATCCGGTCCGCCACCGAGCCGATATTGGGGTCTGCCCTACCTTCCGGCCTCCTGGGTGATGGACCGCGCGGCCACCGTCCCGTCGTCACCCGCCTGCCCTTGGACGACGACCGTCGAGCCCGGTTTCAGGTCGGCGAGCTTGCCTGCCTGCGTCACTCCGATGGTCGTGGCGTCCGTTGTGGACACCGTGATCTCGCCGCCCTGCGCGTTCTTGACGTAGACCTTCGTCCCGCCGACGCGGTCGATCGTTCCCGTGGTGCCACGCCCGTTCGCGCCTCGCGCCTGTCCTTGTCCTTGACCGTTCGGCGCCGCGGCCTGCCTGGCGGGAGTCGGGGTCGAGGCCGAGCCGAACGCCGCGTGCGTCCAGGCGCCGAGCGCGAACACCGCCGCCAGCGCGACCAGCCCGGCCAGCACCTGCGTCGTCCGCGAGAACGGCCGGGCGGCGCGGCGCATCTCGCCGTGGAGATCACCGGTCACCGCCGGACCGGCGACGATCTCCTCCGCGGTCGGTTCAGTAGACGGCATCGAAACTCCTATTCGTGACGCAGGGCGTCGATCGGCCGCAGTTTCGCGGCCCGGTTCGCTGGGAAGACCCCGAAGAACAGCCCGATCAGGGCGGAGACCGCGAAGGCGAGGAAGATCGAGGACGGCACCACGACCGGCTGGATCCCGGAGATCGTGAACCGGCTGCCGATCAGCCCGATCGCGACGCCGAGCAGCCCGCCGAACAGGCTGAGCATGGTCGCTTCGGCGAGGAACTGACCGAGGATGGCCGAACGCGGCGCCCCGACGGCCTTGCGGATGCCGATCTCGCGGATCCGTTCGGTCACCGTCACCAGCATGATGTTCGTGACGCCGATCCCGCCGACCAGCAACGAGATCGCCGCGACGGCGGCGAGCAGCACGGTGAACGTCTCGGTGGCCGAAGTGCGGGTCGCGAGCAGTTGTTCGGAGTTCTGGATCTGGTAGTCGGCGGTGCCGCCGGCGCGGATCCCGTGCCTCGCGTTCAGGATCGCGGTGATTTCGGCCTGGGCGAGGGAAACCGAGTCCGCGCCCGCCGCCTGCACGGCGATCTGGCTCAGGCTTCCGTAGCCCGCCAAGGAGTTCTGCACCGCCGAGATCGGCGCGATCGCGACGTCGTCGGCGTTCTGCGGCCCGGTGCTCCCCTGGGCCTTCAGCACCCCGGCGACGGTGAACTGGATGCCGTTGAGCAGCACGTTCCCGCCGACCGGTTCGGCCGTGCCGAAGATCGACTGGGCCGTCGTCGCGCCGAGCACGACGACCTTCCGCGCGGCCGTGACGTCCTCGGCGGTGAACGCCGCGCCGTCGGCGATCTCCTTGTTGGTCGTGGTGAAGTACGCGGGTTCGGTGCCCACCACACTCGGGATGTCGTACGACGTCTGGCCGCGGGTCGCGGTGGCCGTCGTCGTGACCACCGGCGACGCCGCCTTGACGTCCGGCGCGCCGTTCGGGTCGACGAGCGCGTGCGCGTCCTGCACCGTCAGCGGTCTCGCCGTCGCGCTCTGGCCGCCGCCGCGTACCGGGGAGACGTTGACGACGTTGGTGCCGAGTCCCTGGATGCTCGCCGCGATGGCGGCGGAAGCGCCGTTCCCCACCGCCACGAGCAGGATGACCGCCGCGACGCCGATGGTGATGCCCAGCGTCGTGAGCGCCGAGCGCAGCTTGTTCGCGGTGAGACCGCGGATCGCGAACCGCAGGATCTCCAGGAAGTTCACGACGCCACCCCCACGGCGCGGGTCGGCTCGTCGGAGACGATCAGCCCGTCTTCGACGCGGACCACCCGGCGGGCGTGCGCGGCGACCTCGTCCTCGTGCGTGATCACGACGATGGTGCGGCCGAGGCGGTTCAGCCGGTCGAAGACGCCGAGGACGTCCGCGGTGCTGCGGCTGTCGAGGTTGCCCGTGGGTTCGTCGGCCAGCAGCATCGCCGGTCCGGTGACGAGCGCCCGCGCCACGGCCACCCGCTGGATCTGCCCGCCGGACAGCTCGCTCGGCAGATGCCTGGCGCGGTCGGACAGGCCGACCATCTCCAGCGCGGCGAGCGCGCGTTCGCGCCGCACCGACCTTCGGAGTCCACTGTAGACAAGCGGTAGCTCCACATTGGACACGGCGGAGGTGCGGGGGACCAGGTTGAAGGACTGGAAGACGAAGCCGATCTTGCGATTGCGCAGCAACGCCAGCTGACGCTCGTTGAGGTCCCCGACACCGAAACCGTCGAGCAGGTACTTGCCGGAGGTCGGCACGTCCAGGCAGCCCAGCATGTTCAGCAGCGTCGACTTGCCCGAACCGGACGCGCCCATGATCGCGACGTACTCACCGGGCAGGACGGCGAGGTCGACGCCGCGCAACGCGTGCACGGCGGTCTCCCCTTCGCCGTAGGTCTTGCGCAGCCCGGAGACCGCGATCACCGGGTTCATCCCCGACCGCCGAATCCGCCTCCGGTACCGGTGCCGCGCTGGCCGCCGCCGGGGAAGCCGCCCGTCCCACCACCGGGAAGCCCTCCCGTGCCGCCCGTCCGTCCAGTGCCCCCGGTGCCGGTGGCGACCGTCGCGGTCAGCACGACGTTCTCCCCTTCGGTGAGCCCCGAAGTGATCTGCACCGTCGACTCGCCGCGGATCCCGACCTGCACCTGACGCTGGGATTCCTGGCCGTTCTCCTGCACGGTGACGACGTTCGTGCTGCCCGTGGTCCGCACGGCGGCGGCCGGGACGCTCAGGGCGTTCTGCGCCTCGGCGACGGTGACCACGACACTCGCGGACTGGCCGGGGCGCAGACCTTCCGGCGGAGCGGTCAGCGCCAGCTTCGTCTTGTAGGAGACGACGTTGCCGCTGGTCGTCGGCGTCAGGTCGACGCTGGAGACGGTCGCCTGGACCGGCTTGTCGGGCGACGAGTTCAGCGTCACCGTCGCCTTCTGGCCCGCCTTGACCTTGCTGACGTCGATCTCGGCGATCGAGGTGTCGACGACCAGGTCGGTCATGTTCGTGATGGTGATGAACCCGCTGCCGCCACTGGACGAAGACGACGTCGAAGCGTTCGAGTTTCCCTGGTTCCCGCTCGACGTCGATTGCTGGGAGCTCGCGGAAGACCCGCTCGACGACTGCTGTCCGACGGTGCCGTTGATCGCGGTGACCGTCCCCGCGCCGGGCGCTTCGAGCGTGGTGTTGTCGAGCGCGGTCTGCGCGTTCTGGACGTCGAGCTCGGCCTGGTCCACCTTGGCCTGCGCCGAGGCGACGCTGTTCTGCGCGTTCTGGGTCGTGTTCTGGCCGGTCGCGGGGGTGGCCTCCGCCGTCTCGGCGGTGTCGAGGTTGTCCCGCGCGACCACGAGATTCGCCTTCGCGACCTGAAGCGCCTTCGCGGCCTGCGCCTTGTCGATGGTCGCGAGCCTCTGGCCCACCGACACGACGTCGCCGACCTTCACGTCGATCGACGCGACCTTGCCGGCGGTGGCGAAGTTCGCGGTGCCGGTGTACCCGCTGGCGAGCGTCCCGGCGGCGGAAACGGTCTCGGTGACCGTGGCCCGGCGGACCGGCGTACTGCGGGTCTGGGCCTGCGCTGTGTTCTGTCCGGGACTGAATGCCTGATATATCCCGAAACCTGCTCCGGCCAGCAGCACGATCAGGACACCGTTGAGCACCCAGGCCTTGGAGGGGCGAGCTCGCGTCATGCGGTGACACTGCTGCCGTTGCTTGGCAATGACCTGTTGATTGCCTGTGAGCCGCCTGTGTATCGCTCCCTGGGGATCGCACCCTCCGGCCTCGGCCGCGGCATGAAAAAACCGCCCCGATGTGCATCGAGGCGGTTCAAGAGCGGTGGCCAGGGCCGGGGTCGAACCGGCGACCTTCCGCTTTTCAGGCGGACGCTCGTACCAACTGAGCTACCTGGCCGGGAACGCCGGCGAGGAGCCGAACGATCTTGCGACCCTGACGGGACTCGAACCCGCGACCTTCGCCGTGACAGGGCGACGCGCTAACCAACTGCGCCACAGGGCCTTGCATACTGCTTTACTACTGTACTGCGTACTCCCAACGGGATTCGAACCCGCGTTGCCGCCTTGAAAGGGCGGAGTCCTAGGCCGCTGGACGATGGGAGCCCGGTTCGGTTTCGGCGAACCGACCGACCCGCGCTCTCCGGTGTCCCCGGGAGCGAACATAACTATAGGACACCCCTGTTTTCGCTCCCACACAGGGGGTCCCCTAAGTGATCGCAGGGCTGGGACCTGCGAGAACGCGGTGCGGTCAGGATATCAGGGCCGACGCGTCCCGCAGGGCGCCGAGACGCCGCCGGAGCTCTTCCCGCTCGTCGTCCGGAAGAGTGACGGCGAGGAGTGCGGCCACACACCCGGTCCGCCGGGCGTTCGGCAAGTTGCCATCCGGCGAACAATGCGAGACCACCGGCGTCCGCAGCGCCGACGAGGCGTAAGAGCGGATCGGCCGGACAGCCGGGGTAGTCGGCCCCCGAAAGACTGACGCGAGCCCATCGCGCCGATGACCGCGAGTAGGCACGCGCCTCGAAGGCCGCGCCGAGAGCCTTCGTCTCGGGCGGCGGAGCGAACTCGAAAAGTCACGACGGGAGATCCCGAACGGCTTCGGCAACGGGTCGCGCGGCACTACCGAACACCCTCGGAGGCCCGCCTCGGCGAGGTCGTGAACGAACGAAAGCCCGGCCGAGCGGCGGACACCGCACGACCGGGCTTCGCGAAACGACCTCAGCGCTGGACGGGCGCCTGCCCGTCCTCGTCCAACGTCAAACCCAGCATGTCCAGCAACTGAACACAGTCATCGACGCCCAGCGCGCCATTGGCCACCGCCAACCTGGCACGCCGCACCTGGTCGTCGGACACCCGTTGGGCATCCCCCTGACCCGTGCGCTGCGCCGGCAGACCACCGGCCAACGTCGTCGAGCTTCCCCCATCGGCACCTTCGTACCGAAGGAGGAACTGTCGAACTTCCACAGACCCACCCATGGTTCCTCCAGACGGCCAACGAACAGCTTGGCCGCGAGGCTAGCCAGAGCCGGCCGCGACACACAGCCCCCCGGAGAGTGAACCTGTCGACACGCTCCGCACAACGCAGAGCAATCACGCGCACACCGTCACCACATGAACCACAGGCGAACCACAGGTGGCCGCCCGACCGGAATTCTGCCCGCGCCCACTCGCCCTTCTCAGCAAACCGTGCAACAATCGATTTGCTGACACACCCCCGGTCAGCGCCTGTGGAGATCCCCTCCGACCCCCGCGTTCCTCCCCCTGGCGCGGGGGTCGCTCCGTTATTTGGGGGGCCACCCCCCAAACCCCCAGGGTCCGTTTGGTGGCGGTTGGCGGCCCATGCTCGGTCCAGATCCGAACACCTCGTTTTCACTCCGCGAATGGTTCTCATTCGGGTCATTGGTTGCGGTTTGTGATCACGGGAAAAGGTTTTCCTGTCGGGGTTGGGCCGAATGGGACAGAAAAGTGGGTGTGTCGTGGCTCACTGTGGTTGGTTTGCCGAGACCGAACCGTTATCGTGGCCCGGTGCCCCTTCCTTCCCTGAGCCGTCGTAGCGGCAGCCGCACGAACATGAAGCCGGTCAACCCGGGTCGTCACCGCAACTCCCCCACCAAGGAGGCCGAGGCGGTCGTCGAAGACACGGAGCTCACCAGCTACCTTCGCGCCCTCGCCCCGGACAACGACCCGGAGAGCACCGGCACCGGCAAGCGCTTCGGCGAAGCGCAGGTGTTCCAGCTGCGGATGAACCTCATCGCCTGCGAACAACTCAAGGACGCCGCCGCCGAGCGCAACCTGTCGCCGCAAGCGCTGGCGCAGGAATGGATCCTCGAGCGCCTCTCGTGGGAATCGCAGGCCAACTCGGCCCAGCAGCGCCGCCACGAAGAAGCCCACACCGACGAATTCCACTTCGACGCCGACGCGTGGGAGCAGCAGCCCGTCCCCCGCTGACCGTCGCCCCGGAACGGAACAGCACAAGCGAAGAAGTCTTCAAGACAGAGAAAAGCCCCCGGCGAGAACGCCGGGGGCTTTTCTGATCAGTCTGAGCAACGCCTGAAGGGCGGACTCAGATCGCGCGGACCTTCTGGGCCTGCGGGCCCTTCTGGCCCTGACCGACCTCGAACTCCACTCGCTGGTTCTCCTCGAGGGTGCGGAAACCGCGGCCCTCGATCTCCGAGTAGTGAACGAAGACGTCGCCCTCGCCGCCATCCTGCGCGATGAAGCCGAAGCCCTTCTCCGCGTTGAACCACTTCACAGTGCCTTGCGCCACCGCTTTACTCCTCGTTGCACATCCGCTTCGAGTGCCGCCGAAGCGACACCCAGACCGTCCCGGGCGGTTCCAACGAGTCGAGCGAAGAGCGCGTCACCGGCTCATGGCTCGCGTCAGAAGTTCCGCGAGTGTGAAGCCACGAACACGCAAAACGACGGCCTGATGGCAGAGTACCGGGATCTGGCCATATTTGAAGCCCGTGATCGGACTCTGGGCACCCCCAAGTACCAAGGTCACCGGAACGTCGTATACCGATCCGTCTTCTGTCGGACCCTCTCGCTACCCTGTCGCCGCACGCCGACCTCAGGTCTTCGTCGGACACGGACCGAAGTCGGTCATGCCCCGATCGTGAACTATGATCCACCCGATTGTGACTCGCATCACTCGCGGGTGGATCAACTTACGGGGTGGTCCGGACGTCATGGTCGGTGTACAGGGGAGCAAAGGGGAAGCTTTGAGGTTCACGGAATCCGCACGCCGCCGGGCGGCGATCGCGGCACTGGGGCTGGTGGCCGTTCTGACGCTGGGGGCGTGCAGCAGCGAGCCGACCGTGTCGGCCAGCGGGCCGGAAGGCGGCGGCCCGGTCAGCAGCGAAACCGGCGACAAGGCGGCCGCGCCCGCCAAACTGACCTACGAGCCCGCCGCGGGGGCGCAGGACGTCGCGCCGGGCCAGCCGATCAAGGTGAGCGTCGCCGACGGCACGCTCGACCAGGTCGTGCTGACCAACCCGGACGGCAAGCAGGTCGCGGGCCAGCCGTCCGAAGACAAGAAGAGCTGGTCCACCACCGAACAGCTCGGCTATGGCAAGGGCTACACGTGGTCCGGCAAGGCCACCGGCACCGACGGCAAGCCCGTCCAGATCGGCGGGGCCTTCACCACGGTCAAGCCGCGCAAGCAGGTGGGCGCGAACATCAATGTCTTCGACGGGCAGACATACGGCATCGCCATGCCGATCACGCTGACGTTCCCGAGCAAGGTCACGGACAAGGCCTCGGTCGAGAAGGCGCTGTCGGTCGAGACCACGCCGAAGACCGAGGGCTCCTGGGCCTGGGTCCACGACGACACCTCGGTGCACTGGCGGCCGAAGGCCTACTGGCAGCCCGGCACCACGGTGAAGTTCAACGCCAAGATCTACGGCGTCAAGATCGGCGACGGCGTGTACGGCAAGGAAGACCGCTCGGCGAGCTTCACGATCGGCCGCTCGCAGGTCGTCAAGGGCAACACCCAGACCCACCGGCTCCTGGTGATCCGCGATGGTCAGCAGATCGCGGACTATCCGGCCAGCTACGGCCTCGACGCCGACCCGGGCCGGGTCACGCCGAGCGGCACGCACGTCGTGATGTCCAAGCACGACACGTACTCGATGACCAACGAGCGCTACAACTACCAGGACATCGTCGTACCGTCCGCGGTGCGGTTCTCCACCAACGGCGAGTTCATCCACGGGTACGGGCCGTCGATCTGGGCGCAGGGCAAGAAGAACATCTCGCACGGCTGCGTGAACCTGGCGCCGGCCAATGCCAAGGCGTACATGGACGGCGCCCTGGTCGGGGACCCCGTCGAGATCGAGGGCAGCACCCAGCAGATCAACCGGGCGCGCGACTACAGCGACTGGACCTACGACTGGGCCGAGTGGTCCAAGCTTTCCGCTCTCGCGAGCTGAGGTACTTCCATGAGACCGGGCGGCCGGAGACCCATGGTGGTCTCCGGCCGTTCGTGTTTCCCAAGCGGGGAAACTCGATGCAACCCGGCGCGGGGCCAGGCGCATGTCTAACGACGTGAGGCGCCGCGGCCAATGAGCGGCGCCCGGATCGAGGAGACACTCTTGCGTACTCGTATCGCTCTTTCCCTCGGCGCGCTGCTGCTGGCGGGCGGCGCCGCCTTCGCGACCACGTCGCTGGCGTCGGCCGACCAGAGCGCCCCGTCGTCGACGGTCACCCCGGCGCCCCAGCCGCCCACCAAGGCCCCCACCACCGACAAGCCGGCGCCCGCGCCGACCCGTGCCACCACCGCGCCGCCGCGTGAGGTCTCGCGGACCCCGGCGGTCGCCGCGCCGGGCGAGCACCGCGTGCCCAAGGCCGTCCCAGCCGGGCCGACCGGGGACCTGCACCTCCCCGCCATCGTCGAAGGAGCCGGTAACTAGGTGTCCTTGAGCCGCTCGTCGAAGACCGGGACGGGCTCGCCGTGGGACGGCGAGTTCGCCCGGTACTTCGACGAGCGCGCGCACAGCCTGCGTGCCACCGCGTATCTCCTGTGCGGGGACTGGCACCAGGCCGAGGACATCACCCAGGCCGCGCTGCTGAAGCTGTACCTGGCCTGGCCGAGGCTCTCGCGGCACGACGCGCTCGACGGCTACGCGCGCAAGATCGTGCTGCGGACGTTCCTCTCCGAGCATCGGCGGGTCTGGCGCAAACGGGAGAAGCTCACGGACGCCCTTCCCGAGGTCCCGGGCGAAACGGGCGGCACGGAACAGGAGATGCTGGTCAGGCATGCCCTGTCCGGTATCGCCCCGAAGCAGCGGGCCGTCCTGGTGCTGCGCTACTTCGAAGATCTCAGTGTCGACGAGACGGCCGCGGCACTGGGCTGTAGCACCGGGAACGTGAAGAGCCAGGGTGCGCGGGGTCTCGCGACCCTGCGCAAGCGACTCGGACCGCATTTCAGTGAACTGGCCTTGAGCGGAGCGCACGACGATGGGAGGTGAGGAGATGGACGAGGACATCAAAGGCGTGCTTTCGCACGGTGCGAGCGGTCCCCCGCTGGGCATCCGGGCGGCGGACATCATCGAGCGCGGTGGCCGGATCCGGCGACGACGCAAGCGGCTGGCCGTGGCGGGGAGTTCGCTGACGACGGCCGCGGTGATCGTGCTCGGCGCGATCGCCGTCGGCGGTCACGGCGGCGAGGGGTCCGCGCCGGTGCAACCCGCCGGACCGGGACTGTCCACCGTTTCTCCCTCGCCGGTGACGCCTGTTCCCTCCGAGACGCCTTCGAGTCCCGAGGTCGCCCCGAACGAGCCACCGGTCACTCCCGAGAATTCCTCGAAGCCGGGTCAGACTCGCGCGACACCCAAAACCCCTTCGCCCGGACGCACGACGGTCGTGCCTCCCCGCGCGCCCAGCGCGACGAAGACACCAGGCGAGACACCGCCGACCGCGGCCACGACGCGATGAGCTCGCGCCCGGAACGCCCGAATCCCGAGGTGTCACCCAAAGTAATCGGAAATTCTCCGACACCGGTTTCACCTGGTGGTTCGTCACCGTTTTGGGGGAACGGCGCTCGCGCGATCGATCCAAAGCGCTGAGTCCGGACGTTTGAACACCTACGGTCGAGGGAACAAACCCTCGACGATGGGTAAGTAAACGGGTGGGTCGGGAGGTCAAACCCATGGCCGAAGAGGCGCTGAGTGCGTCACATCAGGAAAAAGGGGAACCCGCGGAGGCCCCGCCTGAACAGATCAGAAAGGCCGTCGCCGGAGCGGCGATGGGTAACTGCATCGAGTGGTACGACTTCGGTGTCTTCGGCTTCATGCCGGCCATCCTGGGGCAGGTCTTCTTCAACGCTTCCAGTACTTCCGAAGGCGCGTTGGCGACCTTCGCGGTCCTGGCGATCACCTTCATCGTGCGGCCGTTCGGCAGCTTCGTGTTCGGTCCGCTGGGGGACAAGATCGGGCGCCAGAAGGTTCTCGCGCTGACGATCATCCTGATGTCCGGCTCGACGTTCATCATCGGGCTGTTGCCGTCCTACGCGACGATCGGCCCGGCCGCGGCGGTCCTGCTGATCCTGTTGCGGACCATCCAAGGTTTCTCGGCTGGCGGTGAGTACGGCGGCGCGGCGACGTTCATCGCCGAGTACGCGCCCGCCCGGCGCCGGGGTTTCTGGGGCAGCTGGCTGGAGTTCGGCACGCTCGTCGGGTTCGCGATGGGCGCCGGCTTCGTCACGATCTTCACCGTCGTCCTCGGCGACGACGCCATGCGCGAGTGGGGCTGGCGCCTGCCGTTCCTGATCGCGGGTCCGCTCGGCATCGTCGGTCTCTACCTGCGGAACAAGCTGGAGGACACTCCGCTGTTCCAGGAGATCGAGAAGAAGGACCAGGTCGAGAAGTCGCCGCTGAAGGCGCTGCTCAAGAAGCACTGGACGTCGATCCTGCACCTGATCGGCATCGTGGTGATGCTGAACGTGGCCGACTACATCGTGATCACGTACCTGGAGACCTACCTCAAGGACGTGGTCGGCTTCAGCGGGCACGTGCCGTTGCTGATCATCCTGGCGACCATCGCGTTGATGCTGATCTTGATCGTGCCGGTCGGCATGCTGTCCGACCGCATCGGGCGAAAACCCATCCTGATCGCGAGTTGCGCGAGTTTCCTGGTGTTCCCGATCCCGGCGTTCTCGCTGATGGGCGCGGCCGCGGACGACCAGAACGCCGGGCAGCTCATGCTCGGCCTGGTGATGATCGCGGTGCCACTGGTGCTGATCCTCGCCGTGCTCGCGGCGACGCTGCCGGCGATGTTCCCGACGCAGGAGCGCTACGGCGGTTTCTCCATCGGGTACAGCGTTTCCACCGCGCTCTTCGGTGGGACGGCGTCGTACGTCATCGGCAGCCTGGTGACTTCGACCGGCGACGACCTGTGGCCCGCGTACTACCTGATGGGTTCGGCGGCGATCGCGGCCATCCCGATCCTGCTGCTGCCGGAGACGGCCGGGGTTTCGCTGCGCGGCATCGTGAACTCCCGGATCGCGCGGCGCCGGAAGCCGGAAACGACCACTCCCGGCGGCGCCTCGGAGCTACCCGCGAGTTAACGTCTTTCCATGAGCCGTATCTCGCAGCCGTGGCCGCCGGTCGAAGTCGAACCGGCGACCGTCCACCCGAAAGCCCCTCAGCCGGGCAGCCATCTCGGCATCCACTTCGGTGAGTGCTTCGGGTGCGGCGACGAGATCGAGGCCGGGCTCCACCTGCATTCGACGGTGGGCGAAGGGACGACGGTGTACTCCAAGTTCACCGTCACCTCCGCCCACCAGGGTGCGCCCGGCCTCGCGCACGGCGGTCTGCTGGCCTGTGCCTTCGACGAGGCGCTCGGCGCGACCGTCGGCAACCTGCTGCGTCGCCCCGCCGTCACCGGGAAGCTGGAGACGGATTTCCTCCGGCCCGTTCCGGTCGGGTCGACGCTGTACATCGCCACCAAACTGGACGGCGTCGCCGGCCGGAAGATCTACGTGAGCGCCGACGGCCGGCTGGACGCCGAGGACGGCCCTGTCGCCATGCGGGCGCGGGCTTTGTTCGTGCGGGTCGAGTTCGATCACTTCAGCACCCATGGGGACCCGGAGGCGCTGCAGAAGCTCGCCGCGGCGCACGAAAAGGCCAAGCGCGAACGCGAGTGGGACATCAACCCCTGACGCGTTGCGTCCTAGGTCAGGGTCCTAGGCCTGATCGCGTTGGCCTTGTCGACGAGTTCGACGCGCTGATCGACCGATCCCGCCAGCCGGGCCAGCGTCCGGTAGCAGCGTTCGAGACCGAACCGCAGATCCCGCTCCTCCAGATCGCAGCCCAGCACCTTCGCGCCCGGCGTCGGCCGGTTCTGCGCGTTGAGCCAGCCATGCGCGGCTTCGAGCACCTCCGCCGACAACCGCGTGCGGCGTTCGGCGTCGAGTTGAAGGCGCTCGAGCCGCGTCGAAGCGTCGACGAGATCCCGCTCGGACACCATGACCGGGTCCTTGCCGCCGCCGTTGATCCTGGTCTTGATCTTGATCGCGGCCACCTGCGCGGCGACGTAGTGCGAGGACGACGCCGGGACGGCCTCGAGCACCTCGATCGCGCTGGCCCTGGCGCCCTGCGCGAGGTACACGCGAGCGAGCCCGAAGGCGGCGCTGACGTATGACCGGTCCGTTCGCCACACCAGCTCGTAGTAACGCGCGGCGCCGAAGTAGTCCCCGACGCCTTCCGCGCTGACGGCCAAGGCCAGCTTCGGCGCGATCTCGCCGGGCAGGTCGTCGTACACCGCGTCGAACGCGACGTGCGCGACGCGGGACCGGCCGCCCGCGAGCTCGATCAGGCCGCGGTACCAGTCGATCCGCCAGTCGTGCGGGAAACCGGCCTTGATCGCGAGGTACTGCGCGGCCTGCAATTGCCGCTGCGCCTCGACGAGCTCGCCGAGCTCGATCCGGGCCCGGACGATGCGCAGCCGGACCTCGATCGACTCGCGCGGTGCGCCGGCCAGCGACTCGATCGCGCCCTTGGGATCGAGCGCGACGGTCGACGCGAGCACGCCCGCGGCCGGGTCGTCCGTGTCGACCTGCGGGATCGGCAGGCCCGAGACGACCTCGCCCGGATCCGGCAGCGGAACGCTCCCGCCGTGCTCCGGGACGACCAGGTCGACGCCGAACGTGCGGGTCTCCGGGCCGAAGACGGTCGAAGCGCCCGGGCGCGGTTTCCCGGTGCCCAGCGCCATGATCTCGCGGAGCACACCGGTCAGCTGGTCGCCCATCTCCTCGGCCGCGATGAACCGGCGGTCCGGGTCGGTGTGCGTCGCGCGCTTCAGGAATCGGTAGTACGAACCGAAGAGCGCGAACAGCGGGACGACGTCCGGACCGGGCAGGGTGGCCTTGTACTTGCTGGTGTAGCCGGAGAATTCGAAACTGAGGACGGCGAGCGTGCGGCCGACCGTGTACAGGTCCGATGCCACCGAAGCGCCGTGGGTCGCCAGTTCGGGCGCGCTGTAGCCGGTGGTGAAGAACAGCGGGCTCTCGTAGTCGTCCGTGCGGCGGACCGCGCCGAGGTCGATCAGCTTGAGCTGTTCGTGCGTCTGGATGACGTTGTCGGGCTTGAGGTCGCAGTACAGCAGGTTCTGGCTGTGCAGGTAGCCCATGGCGGGCAGGATCTCGAGCCCGTAGGCGATCACCTGGCCGATCGGCAGCGGCTCGGGGCGCTTCGTCTCGCGGTGGTGCGCGAGCGCGAGCTGGCGCAGCGACTGGCCGCCGACGTACTCCATGACGATGTAGCCGACGGAGTTGCCGGTGTCGCCGTCCGGATGCTGCACGAAGTTGTGGATCTTGACGATGTTGGGGTGTTCGACCTCGGCGAGGAACCGCTGCTCGTTGGCGGCGGCCGCCATCGCGGTGGCGTCACCGGTGTCGATCAGGCCCTTGAGCACCACCCAGCGGTCGCTGACGTTGTGGTCCTGCGCGAGGTAGATCCAGCCGAGCCCGCCGTACGCGAGGGCGCCGAGCACCTCGTACTGGCCGCCGACGATCTCGTTCGGGCGCAGCTTCGGGACGAAGGAGAACGGGTTCCCGCACTTCTCGCAGGTGCCTTCCGGCGAGCCGGGTTCGCCGTCCTTGCCGCGGCCGACCTTGGCGCTGCAGCTGCCGCAGAAGCGCTTCTCCTCCGACACCATCGGGTTGTCGAGGACGGCGGACGCCGGGTCGCGGTACGGCACCTGCGGGACGTCGACGAGCCCGGCGCCGAGACGGCCGCGGCGGGAGGTGCGCGACGACGTCCGGCGGGCGGTACCGGGGAAAGACCCCGTTCCGGTGCCGGTGCCCCGGCTGCCCGAGCCGGTACCGGTTCCTGTCCCGGTGCCCCGGCTTTCACTCGATCGTTCGGGCAGGACGCTCTCCGTGCCCGGGTCCGGCAGCGGGCCGGGTCCGTTGTCGACGCGCGGCGTCGGCGGCATGATGCTCTGCGTCTCCGGCGTCGGCGAGGAGAGCACGCTGGTCGGCTGCGGGACGTCCGCGGGGGCCTGCCAGGCGGGCCGGACGATCTGGGTCTGCGGGCTCACGGGGGCCATGTCGCCCGGGGGCCGCGTCGGGTCGTCGGCGCCGGGGATCGGCCGCTGCTGGCCGCGCGGCGGAGTCTGCGGACGCTGGACCGGCGCGTGATAGACCGTGCGCTCGGCGTCGGTCTCCGGCTGGGGTCGCTGTTTCGGCTTCGGCGGCTCGTTGAGGTCGAGCCTGCCGGAAATGGACGGTTCGGGCGTTTCCCAGCGGACCGGCGCCGGCGGTGTCCACGAGGCGGGCTCCGCCTCGCGTTCCGGTGTGGCGTCATCCGGCGCTGCGTGCCGAGGACGGCGCGGCTCTTCCGACACTGGTACCTCCCGAATCCCCGCGACGGCGTCGTCCCTGATCCTAGTGGTGAGCAGGCAGGTCCTGCCCGCACCGGGTCGAACCCGCTACGGTTCGGGAGAGAACCGATTCAGCAGGTGATGAGGGGGAGGACCGGGTGCCTGCGTCATTTTCGATGTCGATGGCCCAGCTCGACGTCGTACTCGAAGAACTCGGGCTCGGCAGATTCGTGCTGCCCTTCGAAATCCCGACCGTCGGAACCACCGTCACGGAACGCGAGCGGATCTGCGACGAGGTCTGGGCCGACCTGGCCGACCGCGGCTTCGCGCGCGGCCGCGAACTCCTGCGCGACTACGAACAGGCGCTCCGGCTCTGGGCGACGGGCGACTTCGTCGTCACCTTGGAGGCGCACGAGGTCGAGCAGGACGCCGAGTACCTCTATCGGGGTGCTTGGAACCAGCGCCTGGGCGTCGTGAGCGAGCAACGCGGATCCGACATCCTCTTCGAGCCGGTTTACCCCGAACAGGTCGTCGCGACCCTCCTCGGCTACCTGCCGTCGCTGCCACCCTTCCCCGGACGAGTGACGACGTCGAGCACCCTCCCCCCGTCCAAACGACCGGACGACCCGTTCAGCAAGGACCCCGGCAACCTCCGCCTGGGCGCGGCCGGCCGTTTCTTCGAGTTCCCGCTCGCGCGCCTCGGCACGCTCGGCATCACCCTGCGCGACGACCGGGGCAAACCGCAGCAGAAGAGCGTCCAGTGGTTCGACAGCGTCCAAGGCCGCTTCATGCTCACCACCGACCGCTTCCCCGACGGCGAAGTCCGCCGCACGTTCACCCCGACGAGTGGCTCTCACCTGGCACGATGGATCCACGACCTGGTCGAAGCCGCCCGCGTCGGCAGCGCGTGATCCTCGCCGGAAGGCGGCCTTCGTGACCGTTTCCGCTGATATCGTGACCTGACGAGCGCTACGAGTAACCGGGACTTGGTACAGGGGAGAGACCATGACTGACGGCACCGGCGGACCACCGGGCGACTTCTCGAAGATGCTGGGCGACTTCTCGGCGCAGGCCGATTTGATGGTGACGGCGGCGAAGGAAGGGAAGTTCGCGGTCAGCGAGGAGGCCGGGGAAGCGCTGAAGACCGCCATCACCGAGTACGTCGATGACTGGCGTAAAAACCAGCGAGCCTTCCAACGTCTTTCCGAAAAACCGATGCTCGGCACCGGTCCTTTCGCACAGCAGGTCGGACACCATGCGACCTTGGTCGCCGACGGCGATGAGCTATCGGCCAAAACTCAACTGGACACGCTCCAAGACGTGCTCAACCGAGCCATGGATGCGATCGACCTGGCCAAGTCCAAGTACAAACAACAGGACACAGGCGGCGCCGACCACCTCAATTCTCTGAAACGGAACTGACAGAACTCGCCATGATCACCAAATCAAGGTTGTTGAAACTCGCCGCCCTCCCGGTCGCGCTCGCGGTCACAGTGGCCGGCTGCTCTCAGGAAAAGCCTGGGAATGCCACCCCTGAATCGACGCCATCGAAACCGTCCTCGCAATCACAAAGCACTGGTCCCGTGGATGTATTCGGCGGCTTGAAGGCTTGCGATCTACTCGAGCCGACCACGACTCCCAAAGGCTTTGACCCCCCTGAAGTCGAGACCTACGAAAGCGACAACGGCTGCGCGACCGAAAAGAGCGGGTTCGCCTCCGTGAGCATCTACCTCGTCTCCAAGGCCGGGATCGACCAGTTGTCGGCCGGGCAGGGAACGAAGGTTCCGACCAAAGTCGGCGATCGAGAAGCCGTGGAAATCCCGGGCGACTCCGGCACACAAGCGTGCACGGTGGCGATCGCCGTCACGCCGACGTCCCGGATGACGGCGTCGACGTCCTTGAACAGGGGCACCAACGAAGAAGCCTGCGTGCTGGCCCGAGAGCTTGCCACAGCCGCTGAACCGAAACTGCCTAGAGGCAACTGACCCGGAACGGGGAGGGACCATGGTCAACGTCGGGCAAGACGACTTCAACAGCGCGTTGTCGGCGACGGGTAAGGCGAACCGTGACTACGAGGGCAAGCGCTACTCCGACACCTACAACGAGACCAACGCCGGCCCCGGCGGGAATTCCCTGACCGCGAAGCTGACGGCTGAAGCGAAGGCGGGCGAGTATTCAGGCGAGCAGGCTACGACTCTCGCGCAAGGACAGCAGTTCCGCACTGGCCTCACCCCCTCGGAACAGCGCTATGAAGCGATCCCTCATGGTGACCTGAAGAACATGGTCACCCAGGACCTCGATCCGCGCGATATCGACGAAAAGGGTGAGCTCTGGAACAACCAGGGCAATTCCCTCAACACCTTCAGCAGCGCCGTCAACGCCGCGATCGGCAAAGAAGGCGAGCACTGGCAGGGAGACGGCGCCAAAGCCGTCACGGATTTCTTCTCCAACGTCAGCAAGTGGGCCGACACCGCGGGTGACGGCGCCTATCTCGCGTCCAACCGCTTCTCCCAGTCGGCGGCCGCGGCCACGACGGCGAAGAACTCCATGCCCGAGGAGGTGCCCTTCGACCGCAACGCCGAG
Organism: Amycolatopsis sp. NPDC089917; assembly: GCF_040684635.1. Classification (NCBI taxonomy): domain Bacteria; kingdom Bacillati; phylum Actinomycetota; class Actinomycetes; order Pseudonocardiales; family Pseudonocardiaceae; genus Amycolatopsis; species Amycolatopsis sp. NPDC089917. The sequence continues at coordinate 66,397 of NZ_JBFBGL010000005.1, forward strand.
TACAAGAACGCGATGCAGCAGCTCGGGCAGGGGAACTTCGCGGGCGCGGTGGAGACGGTCGGCAACATTTCGGCCAAGCAGGAGCAGTCGTTCCAGGCGCATCAGCAGGCCGCGCAGGTGATGCACACCTACGACCAGTCGCTCTTCGACGTCAATTCCAAGCAGCCCACGTTCGCACCCCCGCCGGAAATGGGCGATTCGACGACGGCGTCCGGATTCTCCGGCGGGACCGAGGCCAAGGGCTTCAGCGGCGGCCCGGGGCCTGGGCCCGGATCCGGGCCGGGCGTTTCCGGTCCGGGTTACACGGGCGGACCAGGGCCGACGTCGGGGCCCGGGCCCGGGATCACCACGGGCGGCGGGCACACCGGGGTGCCGAATCCGGGGCAGCCGCTCAGCGGGCCGCCGGGGTCGTTCCGGCCCGGGCCGAACCCGGGGCTGGCGGCCATGAACGGTCCCGGACCTTCCGGCCTCGGACGGCTGGGCAGCGAGCAGTACCGCGGCAAGCCCGGCCGGACGCCGAGCGGGCCGGGCGGTAGCGCGGCGAGCCGGTTGACCGGCGGCGGTGGCGGCGGGTTCGGGCGCAACGGCGGATCGGGCAACGTCGCCGAGCGGCTCGCGGGCGGCAAGGTTTCGGCCGGTGAGGCCGAGAAGCTGGCGGGCAAGGGTGGCGGGTCCGGCTCGGGCAAGCTGCCCGAGGAGCGGGTCACCCGGGGCGGCGCGGCGGCCGCGGGCAAGAACGGCGGCCAGGGTCCGATGGGCGCCGGCGGTCCGGGCGGCAAGGGCAAGAAGGAAGAGGACAAGGAAAAGAAGGCCCCGAACTACCTGCAAGAGGAAGACGCGGACGTCTTGTTCGGCGGCTACGACGGCACCACGAAACCGGTGCCGCCGGTGATCGGCGAGAAGTCCCAGTAACGCGAAACGGGCCGTTCGGGAGCGATCCCGAACGGCCCGTTCTCACTTGTACTGAGCCGGGGGCGGCGTCCCGCCTTCGAGTTTGTTCCCGATCCACTTCGCGTAGCTCGCCTGCCACGCGCCACCGCGCACGTTCTCCAGCACGGCGTTCACGTACCGCACCATGTCCTCGTTCTCCTTCGGGACACCGATGCCGTAGTTCTCCTCGCTGAACCGGTCCCCCACGATCTTCAGCGTCGGGTCCTGCGCGAGCATCCCGGCGAGGATGACGTCGTCCGTCGACACCGCCTCGACCTGCTTCTGCTGCAGCATCACCAGGCAGTCCGACCAGTTGTCCACCGAGACCGGCACCGGCTTCGACGGGTCCGCCGCGATCTTCGTCAGCGAGGTCGACGTCTTGGTCGCGCACACCCGGCGCCCGCCGAGGTCCGAGAGCTGGTTGACCTTCGATCCGGATTCGACCAGGATCCGTTGCCCCGCTTGGTAATACGCCGTCGAGAAGGCGACCTTCTTCAGCCGGCTGCAGGTGATGCTGTAGGTCCGGACGACGACGTCGACCTGCTTCTTCTCCAGCACGTCTTCCCGCAGTTTCGACGGGATCGCCCGGAACTGCACGCGACCTTCCGCGCTGCCGAAGATCGCCTTCGCGATCTCGTTGACCATGTCGATGTCGAAGCCTTCGAGCTGGCCCGACGTCGGATTCCGGAAACCGAACAGGAACGTCGTCTGGTCGACGCCCGCGACGAGTTTGCCGTTTTCCTTGATCTTCGCCATCGTCGAGCCGCTCGTGATCGACGTGCCGCTGGTCGGCCGCAGGCTGGCCAGCGGGTTGCAGCTCGTGTCGGTCGTTCCGCCGCTCCCGGCGTTGTCGGCGCCGCCGACGTTCGCGGGCTGCGGCGGGGCGACGTCGCCGACGGGAGCCGGTTCGACCGGCGCCCCCGCGCTGCCGCAAGCCGTCGCCAGCACCAAGACCGCGCCGAGCACGGCCGTTCGCAGACCGTTCCGCATCACCGGTACTCCCTCAGCCGTTCACGGATTCCCAACGCGGACCCCGCCGCCGCGATCAACGCCAGCACCGCGATCCCCGGCGCGAGCAGCGTCAGCGCGCGTTCTCCGCCGCGGGTGTCGTCGAGGAATTCCTGTCGTCCCACGTTGATCGCGGCCACCAGACTCTCGTCCAGCCGCAGGAACGCTCCGGCCGCGCCGTCCTTCTTGTCGTCACGGATGGCCGTGTCGACGGCGTCCTGGTACGCGCCGTCGTCGTCCTGGCGCCGCACCTGCCCGTGCGCCTTGAACCACGCCGACGCCGCCTGGATCGCCGCGTCCACCTTGTCCGCGGCCGCGCCGCCCGCCGCGAGCCCCTTGGCCTCGCCCAGCAGACCGCCCTGGCCGTCCGCCCCGCCGAGCTGCCCGGCGAGATCGATGAAGTCCTTTTCGTACGCCGCGCCGTCGCCGCGGGCGACGAGGGTCAGCGTTTCGTCGGCTCGTGCCTGCAGCGCCGCGATCCGGGCGCGGACGAGGACGTCGACCTGGTGCGACCCGTCGTCCTCACCGCTGCCGACGAGGCTGCTCTGCACGATCAGCGCCACCGCGCCCCACAGCAGGGCGACCACCACCGACACCGACGCGACGACGAGCCCGACGTTCAGCAGCCGGTTGGTCTTCCGGGTCAGGTGCACCTGCGTGACGATCAGCGCGGCGAGCAGGGCGAGGAGCAAAGCCGTTGCCAGCCAAGGGAATCCGGTCGCGTCGTCCTGTTCGGCGGCGAGCCGGTCGGTGTCGATGCGGTACAGATCCTGTGCGGCGGGAAGGATTTTCGCCCGCATCAGTTCGGACGCTTCACGCAGGTACGAGGCACCGACGGGAAAACCCTGCCGGTTGTAGGTGCGCGCCGTCTCGATCAGTCCTGTGTAGACGGGGATCTCACGGCCGAGGGTGTTGATCTGTTCGGCCGCTTCGCCGACGCCGGTGGAGTCCGACGCCGCCTTCGCGAGCGCCGCACCGGCCTCCGCGACGTCGCGTTCGTACCGCTGGCGCATCGGGAGCGGCTCGGTGCCGATCGAGAGGAACGAACTGGCCGCCGTCGCGTCCGCGTCCGAAAGCGCGCGGTAGACCTGCTGCGCGGCGGCGGCGAGGGGTTCGCGGTGGTCGATCAGGCCGTTGATCGTGTCCTTCTTGTCCTGCGCCGCCAGCGCGCCGAACAGGCCCGCGACCAGCGACAGCAGGACGAGCCCGATCGCGATGACCGAGAGTCTGCCCGGCGTGGTCGCCGCGGACCGGATGATCGCGCGGATCCCGTTCCCCGGCAGTTCGAGCAGCCCGGCGATCCCGCTGCGGCCTTCCGGCGCAGGGGGCGGCGCGGGGCTGCCCGGCGGCCCCGGCCGGGTCACAGTGCTCGTCATCGCCGATCCTCCCCATTGGCTCTACCCGCAAAGAAGGTATCCGAGTCGGGATCGGCGCAGCCAGTGACACCGGCGTGTGTCATCGGCACGTGATCTCCCGGCCGGGTCAAAGGCCTTTTTCCAGGCCGTACCGCACGGCCTCCGCACGATTGCGCACACCGATCTTGGCGAAAGCGTGGTTGATGTGGCTTTTCACGGTGGCCTCGCCGATGAACAGCTCGGCGGCGATTTCCGGATTGGACAGCCCGCGCGCGATGAGCCCGAGCACTTCCGCTTCGCGCACCGTGAGACCGTCCGGGAATTCGGTCTTCGCCCGGGTGACCGTTCTCGATTCGAGCGCGGCGACGAGCCTGTCCGAGACTTCGGCGGCGAAGATCGCTTGGCCGTTGGCGGCGGAGCGGACGGCCGCGCCGATCTCCGCGCGGCCCGCGTCCTTGGTCAGGTAGCCGCGGGCCCCGGCGCGCAGCGCGTCGGCGATCGACGCGTCGTCCGCGTACGTCGTGAGGACGACGACCGCGATGTCCGGGTGATCGCGTTTGAGCAGCCTGGTCGCGGCCACCCCGTCCAGGACGGGCATGCGCAGGTCCATCAGCACGACGTCGGCCGCGGTGTGGCGGAGCAGGTCGAGCGCCTGCCGTCCGTCGCCCGCGGAGCCGGCGACCTCGACCCCGTCGATCAGCCCGAGCAACGCGACGAGCCCTTCGCGCATGACCTGCTGGTCATCGACCACGACCACCCGGATCACGCCCGCACCACCGCCTCCACCGTCCAGCGCCCGTCGTCCGGACCCGCGGTCAGCGTGCCACCGGCGAGCGCGAGCCGCTCCCTCATCCCGGTGAGCCCGAACCCGCCGGTTTCCTCCGATCGGGCGGTTTCGCCGAGTTCGTTCCACACCCGCAAGCGGACCTCCGAAGGGGTGAAGAGCAGCCGGAGCGACACCGGTCGCCCGGAAGCGTGTTTCGTCGCGTTGGTCAACGCCTCCCGCGCGACCCCCACCAGCGAGACCACCTGGGCGGACGGCAGCGGCCGCTGCTCCCCCGAGACCTCGAACGACACCCCGTCGTGGTGCGCGTCCGCCAAGTGGCGCAAGGCTTCGGCCAACGACGGGACGTCACTGCGCAAGGCCGCGACGGCGTCACGCGCCTCGGCGAGTCCGTCCGCCGCCAGTCGCCGGGACAGCCGGACCCTGCCGAGCGCACCGTCCACATCGGACTTCTCGGCCAGCAGCGCCTCGGCGACCTCCAGGTGGATCCCCAGCGCCCCCAGCGAATGCGCGAGGACGTCGTGGATCTCCCTGGCGATGCGGGTGCGCTCGTCGAGCGCGGCCGCCCGCGCGTGTTCGCTCTGCGCCAGCTTGGTCTGCTCCAGCAACGCGGCCGCCTGCGCCGCCTGCACCTCGTACTGCCGCCGGTTCAACCCCAGCAGCATCAGCACGAGCAGCACGCCGACGTTGCCGAACACCAGCGGCGCGGACGCGCCCGCGACCAGGCCGGTGACCGCCGCGAGGCTCGCGTCGAGCCCCACCACCCCCAGGATGGCGGCCACCGACGGCTCGGTGAGGGTGGCGAACCGGCTGACCGTGACCACCGCCAGCACGATGGCGGAGGAGTCCTCCGCCCAGCCGAGCGCGATCGACGGCGCGACACTCGCCACCGCGAGCAGGACGGTCGCCACCCGGGGGAACCGCGGAGAGGCCGCCACGAAACCCAGCCAGCAGGCCCCGCTGACGCCGTACGCCGTCCAGATCCACGCACTGGACTCGCGTGCGGTCAGCAGCACCACCACGACCGCGGCCGTGCCGAGCAGCTGGACGACCAGCCAGCTCGGCGCGATCGTGTCCGGGAGCAGCGGCCTCTCACGCTTCCCCATGTGCCCCCTCAGTGATCGCTCAGCCTCGTGATCATCTCGACCAGGATCAGGCGGTACGCCAGGAACCCCAGCAGGACGACGACACCTACCACTACCAGCCCCAACAGGCCTTTCACGTTCATTTTTCCCATGACTCGAACGTTAGGCACGCCGAGGGGTGGACCGGGACCGTCGCCGGGTTGAGCCGGGGGTGGAGGTTTCAGGCGCGGACGGCGGGCGCGACGGAGTGCGGGAGGACCTCGCCACCGTCGGCGGGCCGTTCGACGACGACCTCGACGCCGTCGTCGAACCGGTACGGCCTGGCCAGCAGGATCCCGCCGAAATGCCGCCTCATCCTGGACATCTCCGCGCGGACGGTGACGGTGCGGCCCGCGTCGCCGAAGAGGTCGAACGACAGTTCCGACGCCGATCGCCCTTCCCGGTGGAGAGCGAGGACGTACAGCATCTCCGCGTGCCGCGGGCTCAGCCGCTGCGACCAGGTGCCCGCCGCACCCGAGACGCGCAGCGTGCTCTCCCGCGACGACTTCAGGTCGAGGACGACGCGGGTCGGCGGCGCGTCCTCCTCGTCGGCGACCCGGACGAGCCAGCCGCCGGGCAGCGGCTCCAGCAGGCAGTTCCCGTAGGTGGGCAGCCAGGTCCGGCCCGGGGCCGGATCGTTCGGCAGCGCGATCCGGCCGACCGGGACGAAACCGGCCGAGGCCGCGACCCAGCCGTGCGGGTCGGCGATGACCGCCCGGCCCTTCACCTTGGTGAGCAGCGGTGACGCCAGCCCGCGCAGCCGTTCGAGTTCCGTCAGATGGGTGGTGCGCAGATGCGCTTCGGCGAGTTTCGCGACCGCGTCGACCAGGGCCAGCGTCGTCGGATGCACGGTGGAGGCCGGGCCGGAGAGGTCGACGACGCCGAGCAGCCTGCCGTCCCGTGGATCGTGGAGCGGCGCGGCGGCGCAGGTCCAGTCGTGCTGGTTTCGGACGTAGTGCTCGGCGGAGTAGACCTGGACCGGATGCCGGGCGACCAGCGCCGTCCCGATGGCGTTGGTGCCGACGGAGTTCTCGTGCCAGTCGACGCCTTCGACGAACCCGAGCGCGTCGGCGCGGCGGCGGACCGCGGTGCTGCCGTCGCGCCAGAGGACGCGCCCGTCGGCGTCGACGACGGCCATGATGTGCGCGGCCTGCTCGGCGAGGCTGATCAGACCGCCGCGCAGCGCGGGCAGGACGGCGGCGAGACCGCTCTGGCGACGGCGGGCCTCCAGCTGGTCGGGGGCGAGCACGGGCACCGGGGCACCGCGATCCGGGTCCAGGCCGAGGCGGCGCATGCGCCGCCAGGAAGCGCCGATGACCGCGCGCGGACGACCCGGGAGGACGGTCCCGGCGAGGGCGGCCTCGTGCACCTTGGCGAGGACGCGCGCGTGCCGCCGCGGATCCGCGCCGACCGGCAACGCCGCCTCCAGCTGCACCTGGCCCACTCCTTTGGTCCGTTTCGGCCAGTGTGCCCGGGTGGAGCGGCGTTCGGAAGGTCTCTGTGGCCTGGGCGGGCTTACCCGCCGAAGGGCGCGTCCGCCAGGTGGGACCGGGGAAAGGCCCCCTTCGGCCGTCGCCCGAGGAGCAGACCGGTCCTGGTGGCCTCGGCCATCACGGCCCGGACGTCGACGCACCACGGCCCGTCGGGCTTGAGCTCGACGAAAGCGCTCTCTCCTTGTTTCAGCACGAAGTGCGGCTGGCCGTCCAGCGCGATGGAACCGCCGGCGGCGGCGAGATCGACACGGACCCCGGGATGCAGCACGCTCCAGCCCCGGACGCCGACCGACCGGACCTCGCCGGGCGCGATCGGCGCCTGCACGACGTACGGCGTCTCGTCGACCGGTCCGAGCGAGACGGCGATACCGTCCACAGTGGACTTGGGGCTGGGGCACAGCCGCCCGGGGATGCTCGACAGGCCGATCCCGTCCGGGACGGCGAACGTGCAGTACAGCTCGGTCAGCGACGCGGAATCCCAACGGCTCTCCGAACACACGCTGACGTCGGTCAGCGCGATCTCGCGGCGGGCCTTCGTGACGACTTCGAGGATGGTCGCACGGTTCGTGACCAGGTCCGCGTCGACCTGGTGGGTGGCGAGCAGTCCGGCGGCGAGCCCGGCGACGGTGGACTCGTCGGCACCCCCGGCGGGCAGCATGAGCAGCGGGACGTCACCGCAGGCGGCCGCGGCGGCCCGCATCAGGCCGTCGTCGCCCAGGCAGATGAGCACACTGGCACCCGCGTCCACCATCCGGCGGACGGTGCCGATGATCTTCCCCGCCTCGGTCCACACCATCACCCGGCCGACCCCGGCCACGCGGAGTGCCGAGCGCAGGCTCTGGATGTCACGCTCCGAAGCGGGGTTCGCCACGATCCCCGCAACCGTTTCGCCCACATGTCCTCCGCTGCCGCGCCAAGTCTCTACAAGGAAACGACGTCCGGGCCGCGAAAGAAAGAGTTGCACGGGGTTGCATCGCGACTCGCTGTGCGAACACGGCCATTTTGGTCACTTCGCGAGGGTTCGCATCCGGGAAAAGCAGCAGGGCCGCCTCCCCGTGGGGATGGCGGCCCTGCTTGGAAAACCTGGATCAGATCACGGTGACCGAGGTGGCCTGCGGACCCTTCGCGCCCTGCCCGATCTCGAACTCCACGCGGGCGTTCTCCTCGAGGGTACGGAAGCCGTTGCCCTTGATCTCGCTGTAGTGCACGAAGACGTCGCCGCCGCCGTTGTCGGGAGTGATGAAGCCGAACCCCTTCTCGGAGTTGAACCACTTCACAGTGCCCTGAGTCATAAAATCTCCATATGCAACACAAACAAACAGGAAGCCACGTCGGCAGCCCGGGTCCTGACCAGACGGTTTGCTTCCCCGGAAACACGAGGAGACACTACGCCCGCTGAGTTCTGCGAGCGTGAACCAACACGAACACAAAAATCGAGACCTGGAGCAGTAAAGCACACCGCACGCAGGCCGACAAGCGCCTTCACCCGGGTGTGCGCAGCCGCACTGTACCCCTTGCCGCCCGGCTCTCCACTGCCCGGCCCTCTACCGCCCGGTCATTCCCCGCTGGCCGCGCGCAGCGGTACTTCGGCGCCGAACGGCGAACGGCGCAACGCCTCCCGGTTCGTCGCCACGACGGCGATGTCGTGGGTCTCCGCGTCCGCGCTGAACAGCACCGGCACCACGCCGGAAACGGACTTGTCCTGTGGCTTCGTCTCGTCAGCCATGTTTTCTCCCAGTGTCAACACAATGTTTCAGGTACTCGCGTGCCAACAACCCACCGGTGATCATTCCGGTCCATATCGGACTCTCGGTGTTGCGGGCGATTGTGCCACGGCCGACCGACAAAATCCGGTCTCCGCGACCGAAAGTCGGCCGAGTCGTCATCTCGTTCCCACCCTTTGGAGCAGGTGAAGGCGGCGCCACAAGGGTTTCTGTGTATCCCCTGAGAAAACCGCGCCGCTACTGCTGGCCCTGCTGCGGCCTCGCGGCGCCCAGCAGGCTCGTCAGCCGGATGTCCGGGGTCACCACGTCCGGATCCGTCCTGATGTCGATCACGCACGGCCGTTGCCGGACCAGCGCGCTCGCGATGATCGGTTCCAGTTCCTCGCGGTCGTCCACGGTGTACCCGGCGGCGCCGAGCCCGCGCGCCCACGACGCGAAGTCGGTGACGGGGACGGTGACACCCGACAGCCTTCCGTGCTTGCGCGCCTGGCGCACGGCGAGCGGACCGTGGAGTCCGTTCTGGAACACCAGGACGGTCACCGGCACGCGGTAGCGGACGGCGGTCTCGATCTCCTGCCCGGTCATCAGCGCGCCGCCGTCGCCGACCATCGCGATCACCGTCCGGCGCGGCTCGGCGAGTTTCGCCGCGACCGCCGCGGGGACCGCGTAGCCCATGGCCGCGTTGCTCGGGCCGAGCTGGCTGCGCGGCGCGGTGAAACACCAGTAGCGGTGCATGAACTGGGCGAAGTTGCCCGCGTCGCTGGTCACGATCGCGTCTTCGGGCGCGAGCTTGCGGACCGCGCGGATGACGTCGGCGGGGTGGACGCGGGTGGCGCCGCTGGTGTCGGGCGGCGTCATGAAGGTGTGCACGGCGGCGTTCGCGGCCGACGCGCGGCGGGTCCGCGGCGAGGCGACGTCGCGCAGTTCGCGCAGGAACGGCTCCACCTCGGAGTCGACCCGGAAGGTCAGGCCGCCGCGCCGCGCGGGCTCGATCCCGGTGCCGACCAGCACCAGCGTCTGCGACGGCGTCGGGTAGCGGTAGGACTGCGTGGTGACCTCGTCGAGCTGAGTGCCCAGCGCGAGCACGAGGTCCGCGCGCTCCAGCGCGTCGAGCTGCCGCGCGGGGATGCCGATGCCGAGGTGGCCGGCGTAGCGCGCGTGGTTCTCGGGGAAGGCGTCCTGGCGGCGGAACGCGTTGTACACCGGGAGCGCGAGCTCGTCGGCGACGGCGATCAGCTCGTCGCGCGCCGCGCGGGCCCGGCCGCCGACGATCACCACCGGGTAGCGGGCCTCGTCGACCAGCTGCGCGACCGCCTCGGCGGTGCGGCCGAGCGCGCCGGTGGCGGGCGCCTTGACGGAGGCGACCGGTTTGGCCGAGTCGAACGGGACGCCCCAGAAGTCGGCGGGGACGGCGACGACGGTCGGCCCGGGACGTCCTTCGCGGCAGCGGGTCAGCGCCTCGACTAGCAGGCCGGGGACCTCGTCCGGGGATTCCGCGCGGCCGGTCCACTTGGCGATCGGCTCGAACATCGCGGTCAGGTCCGCGGTGGGCAGTTCGCTGGTCGGGCCGGGACTGGACGGCGGGTTCTCCAGCAGGACGACCATCGGGCTCTCGTCCTGGTACGCCGTGGACACGCCGATCGCGAGGTTCGCCGCGCTCGGGCCGCGGCCTGCCAGCAGCACCGCCGGGTGCTCGGTGAGCTTGCCTTCGGCCTCGGCCATGAAGGCCGCGCCGGAGTCGTGCCGCGCCGAAACGAAGGTGATCGACCGCTCGCGTTGCAGCGCGTCGAGCAGATCCAGGAAGGACTCACCCACCACCGCGTACACGCGGTGGATCTGCGCCTCGGTCAGGATCCGCACGGCCGTCTGGGCGACGGACGCTCCCGGTTGGTATCTAATGGGATGAGCTTAGGCGGGCGGTGATCGGTGCCGTCAAGCGATCTTCCGATTCCGGCAATCCCGGAGCGGTGGAATGTCCGATATCGGAACGTGTTCGAGCAAAGGAGCACGAAAACGTGACCTCAACCACCGCCGGACGTGAAACTGTTTTCACCTACGGTGCCCCGGCCCTGAAATACGGCACCGGATCGAGTGACGAGATCGGCTACGACCTCACGCAGTACGGCGCTCGCCGGGTGCTCGTCCTGACCGACCCCGCCGTCGCCGCGACGGGCTGGCCACAACGGATCGCCGAAGGCATCGAGGGCTACGGCATCGAAGCGGTCGTCTTCGACGGCGTGCACGTCGAGCCGACCGACGTCAGCATGCGGAAGGCCGTCGACTTCGCCCGCGGACAGGGCGAGTGGGACGCCTTCGTCGCCGTCGGTGGCGGATCGGCCATCGACACCGCCAAGGCGGTGAACCTGCTGACCAGCAACGACGGCGACCTGATGGATTACGTCAACGCCCCGGTCGGCGGCGGCCGCGCGCCGAGCGCGCCGCTGAAACCGCTGGTCGCGGTCCCGACCACCACCGGAACGGGCTCGGAGAGCACCACGGTCTGTGTGCTGGACGTGTTGTCACTGCGGGTGAAGAGCGGCATCAGCCATCTCCGGCTGCGGCCGAGCCTCGCCGTGGTCGACCCGAGGCTGACCGTCTCGCAGCCGCCGGAGGTCACCGCCGCGAGCGGGATGGACATCCTTTGCCACGCCGCGGAAAGCTATACGGCCAAGCCGTACACCGAGTTCGACCGGAAACGACCGGAGGACCGGGTTCCTTACTGTGGCTCGAATCCGCTCGCCGACATGTTCGCCGAGCAGTCGCTGCGGCTGCTGTCGTGGGCGCTGCCCGCGGCCGTGCGGGACGGCTCGGACATGAAGGCGCGCGAGGCGATGGCGCTCGCGGCGACCTTCGCCGGGCTCGGCTTCGGCAACGCCGGCGTGCACATCCCGCACGCCAACGCGTATCCGATCGCCGGACAGGTGCGGGAGTTCCATCCCGCCGGGTATCCGGGCGACGAGGCGATGGTGCCGCACGGGATGGCCGTCTCGCTGACCGCGCCCGCGGCCTTCCGGTTCACCTTCGACGCCGCCCCGGACCGGCACGAACGGGTGGCCAGGCTGCTCGCGCCGGACTTCGAATGGCCGGGCGACCTGCGGGACCACCTGCCCGCGGTGCTGCGGCAGCTCATGCGGGAGATCGGCATCCCCAACGGGATCGGCGCCGTCGGCTACACCGAGTCCGATGTGGACTCCCTGGTTTCCGGCACGGTGAAACAACAACGGCTGCTGGCGACGGCGCCGCGCGAAGCGTCCGAAGAGGATCTCGCCGGCATCCTGCGGGACTCGGTGACGCTGTGGTGAACGCCGAGTACCCGCACTGGCAGACGGTTCCGTTGCGGTGGAAGGACAACGACGTCTACGGACACGTCAACAACGTCGTCCACTACTCGGTGATGGACACCGTGATCAACACCTGGCTGATCGAACGCGGCGGGCTCGACATCGAGACCGGCGGCGTCATCGGGCTGTGCGTGGAATCGCAGTGCAAATACCACGCTTCGGTTTCGTTCCCGGGAGAACTCGAGGTCGGTCTGCGGGTGGGGCACCTCGGCCGGTCCAGCGTCCGCTACGAGGTCGGGATGTACTCGAAGGAGACGGTGATCGCGGAGGGGCACTTCGTGCACGTCTTCGTCGATCGTCCTTCGCGGAGGCCGGTCCCCGTCGAGGGTCTACTCAGGAGCGCGCTCGAAGAACTGGCCACTGGGCTGGGGTAGCCGCGGCGACCATGCGTGCATGAGCTCGGCGTAGCGCGTGGACCGGTCCATGAGTTCGAGGTGGGTGCCCAGGGCGGTCTCCTTGCCGTCCATCACCAGGACCCGGTCCGCGCGCAACGCCGACGTCAGCCGGTGCGCGATCACCACCAGCACCCCGCCGCGGTCGGCGAACGCCCGTTCCGCGCGGGCTTCGGCGGGCGGGTCGAGATGCGACGTCGCCTCGTCGAGGACGACGACGCCCGCGTCGCTCGCGTACACCCGCGCGAGCGCGATCAGCTGCGCCTCACCGGCGGACAACGTGCCGTGCCCGATCTCGCCGTCGAGCCCGCCCAGCCGCGTGACCAGCGGTTCCGCGCCGACGGCCGCCACCGCGGCGAGCAGTTCACCGTCCATCGCGGTCTGCGCGAACAGCCCGACGTTGTCCCGCACGGACCCCGCGAAGACGTAGGCCTCCTGCGGGATCAGTGCGACCATCCGGTGGCGCAGCGCCGCCGGGACCTCCCGGACCGGGACCCCGCCGAGCAGCACCCGGCCCGCCCGCGGTTCGAGCATCCCGGTCAGGAGCCCGGCCAAAGTCGATTTGCCGATCCCGCTCGGCCCCACCACCGCGAGCCGTTCGCCGGGCCGCAGATGCAGGTCGAGACCGCGGACCACCGGTTGCGCCGCCGCGCCCCAGCTGAAGCTCAGGTCTCGCACGTAGATCGCGGTCCCGTCGGGTTCGGCGGTGCCGTCCGGCTCCGGTTCGGCCTCCGCGGTCTCCGCCAGCCGTCGCAGCGCGACGATCAGCCGCAGCACCACGGTGCTCGCGGTCGAGGCAAGGCCGCGCAACGCCGGCCGCATCGTCGTCGCCAGATAGACGAGCGCGCCGAGCGCGGCCCCGGCGGTGAGCACGCCGTCCTTGACCATCCCCGGCGCCACCAGCAACGCCAGGAGCAGCGGCACGAACCCGCCGGTCGCGATCACTACCGCCCGCGCCGCCCCGGACCGCGCCACCCGCACGGCCGCCTTGGCCTGCGTGTCGATCGCGTCGTAGAGCTCAAGGGAGGCAAGGGGTTCCGCGCCGCAGGCGACGATGTCGCGCATCCCGGACAGCGACGCGCCCGCGACCTCGGCGGTCCGTTCGTCGGCCAGCGCGAGCGCCCGCTGACGGCGGGCCAGCGACGGGAGCAGGCAGGCGAACGCGACCACCGAGACCACCACCGGGATCGCGACGATCAGCGCCAGCGAACCGGCGACGGTGAACAGCCCGGCCAGCGCCGCCACCGTCGTCACGACCATCGCGCGCGCCTGCACCAGGAGTCCGGCCGTCGCGTCGCGGACCACTTCGACGTGCTGGGTGATACGGGCGACGCCGCTGGCGTCCGGCTGGTTCCGGGGCGGTGACGGATCGTGCAGGACGCCGCGCACGACGGCGGTCACCAGCGCGTCGCGCAACGGCTCGACGACCTTGCCGAGCTGATGCCACACCAGCCGCGAGCCGAACGCCCCGAGCACGGCGACCAGGCCGAAGACCGCGAGCCAACGCAGTCCGGTGCCTGGCCGATCCGCGGCAAACCCCTCGTCAACCGCGAGTTCGACCAGGCGACCGGACAAGAACGCGGGCGCGCTCTCCAGCACGGAGCAGGCCAGCAGGACCAGCCCGCCTCTCCACTGCCCGGCCAGCGCCGAGCGGTAGAGCCCCCAGACGCTCACTGCTCACCCTCGGTGAAAACGGCCTGATAAGCCGGTTTTCGCCAAAGCTCTTGATGCGGTCCGACCGCGCGGACGCGGCCGTCCTCCAGCCACACCACGACGTCCGCCCGCGACGCGGTGGCCGCGCGATGCGTCACCACGACCCGGGTCCGGCCGGGCAGGGTGCGTTCGATCGCTTCCTCGACGGCGGCTTCGGTGACCGTGTCGAGGCTGGCGGTGGCGTCGTCGAGGATGAGCACGCGCGGCGCGTGCGCGATCGCGCGCGCCAGCCCGATCCGCTGCGCCTCCCCGCCGGAGAGCGGCGTCTCCGAAAGCGGCGTCCGGTAGCCGTCCGGCAGCCGGACGATCAGGTCGTCGACCTGCGCGGACCGGCACGCGCCGCGTACGGCGGCCTCTCCCGCCCACGAGCCGTACCCGACCGCGTCACCGATGGTCGCGCCGAGCAGCGCGGGCCGTTCGAACGCGAACCCGACGACGGCACGGAGTTCGTACGGCCGCAGCTTCTCCAGCGGACGGCCGTCGAGCGTCGCCGTTCCTTCATCCGGCGGCAGCAGCCCGCCCAGGACGTTGACCAGCGCGGACTTCCCCGAGCCGGACCGCCCGACGACGGCGGTGAACCGGCCGCCGCGCACGAGCAGGTCGACGTCCCGCAGCGCGCCTTCGACGGTGACCCCGCGCAGTTCGAGCGTGCCCCGCCCGGGGACGACGCCGAGATCACCCGGTTCGGGGACCGGCGCGTCCAGTACCTCGTTGATCCGCCGCGCGCACGATCGCGCGCGGGAAAGTGTTGTCAGCAAAGGAATCTGGGTGACCAGGCCCATGCCGAGGGCGACGTAGCCGAGCGCGGCGAGGACCTGGCCGACGGTCAGCCTGCCTTCCATCACGCCGAACCCGGCGGCCGCGAGCACCGCGAGCTCCACCGCGGGCAGCAGCAGACCGGACCGCCACACCATCCGGGCCTGCGTACGCCACATCCCGCGACCGGCGAGGCTCAGTTTCGGCAGCGGCCGCAGCACGCGTTCGGCTTCGCGGTCGGCGGTGCCCGACGCGGCGATCGTGCGGAGCCCGGCGACGGCGTCGACCATCCTCGCCGCCAGTTCGCCGGACACCTCCTGGTAGGTCAGGACGTCGTCGGCGGTGTTCTTCAGGTGGGTGCGCGCGAACATCAGGCCGAACGGGATGCTGCCGAGGAAGACGAGCGCGAGCCGCCAGTCCATCAGCGCGAGCAGGACGACCGAGCCGCCGGAGATCACGGTGGTCGATCCGAGCTGGACGAAGACCGAGGCGACCAGTCCGGCGCCGGTGCAGTCACCGGTGAGCCTGCTGATCGCGTCACCGTCGGCGAACGTCGAGCGGGTGCCGAGCGCGAGGTACCGGTCGGTCAGCCGCCGGCGCAGCCAGGCCGTCGCGGAACTGGTCATCCGCGCGGTCACGATCCCGCCGATCAGGGCGACCGCGATCTCGGTGACGCCGAGGACGATCAGCCAGGAGACCTCGGGAAGGCTGGGACGTCCGGCCACGACCACGTCGACGGCGGCCGCGAGCGCGCCGGGCAGGAGCAGCCCGGACGCCGTCCCGACGAGCGCGCACAGGATCAGCGCGATCAGGCGGGGACGATCGAGCGCGATCACCGCGACCACCAGCCGATCGGCGGAACCCCGCATCCCACTCCTTAGTTCCCGGGACCCCGCGTCCGCGATCGACGTCGGCAGGGCAGTTGATCCGAACAGCCGAGGTGAGCGAGCAGGGCGCCCTGCCACCGCGATAGCGGGGCCTCCGGCCGGGGGGCACGCGTGGGCCGATTCAGGTGACCCACCCTCGGCTCCGCGTCCCACTCCTCAATCCGTGATCCCATCGAGACGATGCAAAAGGCAAAATGAAGAGCGCGGGAGCGGCGCACTTGGCCTGTGCCGCTCCCGCGCCCTCGTCGATCAGACCTGGATCAGTGGCAGGTCAGCAGGCTGACGGTGCTGTCCGCGCAGGACGCGAGCAGGCTCAGGTTGCTGGTGCCGCCGTGGCTGCCGCCGCCGTGGCCACCGTCGAGAACCTCGGGGGCTTCCAGGGCCTGCAGGTCGAGAACCAGTTCCATGGTGTTCCCTTTCACTAGTTTTCTCTTACGTCCGCCGTCCTCAGTGGACGGCAGTTCGGGAGGACAGGAAAGGCAGCGCGGCCTTCCCGTCCAGGGTCGCGGCGAGGGCGAGCAGGACGCCCGCGCCGCCGGTGACGACGTCCATCGACAGCCGCAGCAGCTGGTTGCCGGGGAACGCCAGGCCGCCCTTGTACGGCACCGCGTACCAGGCCAGCCGGGAAAGATGCAGGTCGATGGCGTCGCGGATCTTCCGGTCCGGTTCGGCGCCCATGGCCAGCGCGGTCATCAGCCCGCACCGGCCGAACAGCAGCCCGGGGTGGATGACGAACTCGCCGCGGCACGCTTCGCGCAGGCCGTGAAGGCTCTTCAACGCCTTCGCGTCGGGACGGTGCTTCGCGAGCTCCTCGGCGACCATGAGGATCCCGGCGCTGCCGACACCCGCGTAGGGCAAGGTCCTGGTCTCGCCGTCACGGACTTGCAGCGAGTCGTCGTTGGACTCGACGCACTCCTCGATGTCGCGCTCCAGCGCCTGGTCGGCGAAGGAGAGCCAGCCCTCTTCGCGGGTCCGCTCGAACAGCCGGACGAACAGCAGCGCCGCGCCCGACCAGCCGTTGAGCAACCCGGCCCTGGCGAAGTCGCCGGGCGGGTCGGCGGTCTCGAGCGCTTCGGCGAGCCGGACGGCGGTGGCGAGCGCCTGCCTGCCGAACTCGTTGTCCTTGCGGGTCACCGCGAAATGCAGCTGGGTGAGCCCGATCCCGGACAGGCCGCCTTCCAGGCCGTGGTCGGTGGTCTGCTCGACCAGCGTCGCCGACGACGCCAGCAGTTCGGTGGCCTCGTCCCGGTACCCGAGCTCGTCGAGGACGTACGCGATCCCGTACGAACCGTCGTAGAACCCCGGTCGTTTCGGCGGATCGCGGCGGATCGAGTCCAGCAACCAGCGTTCGTGTTCGGGGTGACGCTCGCCGCTGACGACGTTCAGGGCGTGCAGCACGCCGGCCGCGCCGTAACCGAAGCACGCGCCGCCGACGCGGAACTGCTCGATGTCGCCGGGGAACAGCCGGTCGGTGCGTTCGGGGGTCGCGCTGGCGAGGATCGCCTCGGTGATCTGCTTGCGGACCAGCGCCCAGTCCGGTTCGTCCTGATCCAGCTCGGTCGCGCTGCTCAGCGGCGGGCCGTTCCGGGGCGCGAGTACCTCGACGATCGAGTCGGCGTACCCCTCCGGGACGGCGAAACGCTTCTGGACGAAGTCCGCGAGCCCGCGCAGCTTCGCCGGAGCGAGCTCCAGGAGCGTGGTGAGCGGCAGGAAGATCCACAGCTTCAGGACGGCGAGCGCGTACTCGTCGACCTCGAAACCCTTCCGGTCGCGCGGGGCGCGGAAACCGGGCGCGCCGAGCGCCGGCCGTTTGCCGCTTTCGACGTCGGCCGCCATTTCGAAGTCGATCAGCGAGATCTTGTCGTCGTCCCCGTCGACCAGGATGTTCAGGGAGTGCAGGTCACCGAAGACGATCCCGCGGTCGTGCACCGATCCGACCGTCTTCTCCACCCGCCGGACCAGCGCCAGCGCGCGTTCGGTGTACTCGGCGATGTCGGTCTCGGTGGTTTCCCGCCGCGTGAGCGGGTAGTTGCGGGCGAGCCAGTTGCCGAGCGAAAGGCCCGGCATGTACTCCATCGCCAGGAAGTGGTGCTCCCAGACGGTGAACCGGTCGAAGGCGGCGGGGACGCCCTCGACGCCCTTCAGCCGCTCCAGCACCTCGTGCTCGCGGCGGAGGCGTTCGACGGCGTCGATCTCATCGCGGTCCAGGCCGGCGAACGGCCTGGCCTCCTTGAGGACCACCCGCTCGTCGTCGGTGTTCCGGTCGGCGAGGTACACGCCGCCACCGTTGGAGAAGTGCAGTGAACTTTTCACCTGATAGGGGAACTGGTTCGCGCCGCCGCCCTTGCGAGCTGCGAGATGAGGCGCGAGGAACTCCGGAATGGTCACCCAGTCGGGTACGGAGAAGGTCGGCTCCCGCTTGTCCGGGACCAACGTTCCGTCCGGTTTGCGCACCGCCAGGACACGTTTTCCGTCGAGTTCGACCCATTGCTCTGCGAATCCGCCATAGCGGACGTAGAGCGGGCCGGCACCATACCGAAGATCACTGAGAATGTAAGCCCCCGGCTCCCCGTCCAGCTTCACGGACAGCTCGGCGAGAACGCGTTCGAGCTCGTTGTTGTCAGCTGGATAAAGAGTCAGTAACTTCCCGCTTCCGTCACGCGGAGCGTATTTAGAATTCCTTGCCAGCAGCGTGGTCCGCGAACGCAGGTGCTTGTAGGACACGTCGTGCTCGACACAATGATCATGCACCTTCACGAGCACTCGCTCGGCGTTGCCCAACCCGGCCGAAACGTGGATTTTCCAGCCCTGCAAGGGAAGGTTGCGATCAACAGGGTGCATCATCCGCCACACTCCGCGCACCCCGGAACGCCAGCCCGACTCGGGAGCGGGCAACAGGGAGGCGAAATCATCGGCGGAGTTCCCGGTTTCCCGCTGTTCGTCGAAGAACAGTGGATCAGCGAAGCAATACGCTTCGTACCGGACGTCCATCGAGCGCCCCCTCCTTCGGCACCAATCGGATGGGCCATGTGCACCATCGCGATGGAGAATATTCCACCCGCCGGAAACCGAACGGCCAATCCGCCATACCGGGGGTTCGGATGGGCTGTTCAGGGACGTGAATTCGAAACCTACCGAATGGTAGGGGTACCCAGCGTAAGATCACCAGGGATTTCAACCACCCGGTCGGTGTGTAACACGAACGGACGTGCGACGTAATCCCAGGTGGCGCCACCGATCACAATTGAGCGCGGCGGAATTGACGGAGCGCCAATCCGCTGCGCTTCGTGATCTATTCACGGGAGGTCTGGACCACTGCTCGCTCCGTGGCCCCCGCCACGCACCCCACCGGTCGCCCGTCGGCGGTGATCGGCCCGGAGGTACGTTGTCGCCGGTGGAGCAGGCAAGGAGGCGGGCGTGATCACAGGCTTC
Source organism: Amycolatopsis sp. NPDC089917 (assembly GCF_040684635.1). Lineage (NCBI taxonomy): Bacteria > Bacillati > Actinomycetota > Actinomycetes > Pseudonocardiales > Pseudonocardiaceae > Amycolatopsis > Amycolatopsis sp. NPDC089917. The sequence goes on from NZ_JBFBGL010000005.1 coordinate 85,336, forward strand.
GCGATGACCGTCGCGATCTGCGCGACGCTGGTCGCGGTATGGAGTTTCGTGCAGTCCGCACGCAAGAAGCTCCCGGACAACGCACTGCTCGCCGGCCTCGCCGTCGTCGAACTCCTCCTGGTGGCCCAGCTCGTGATCGGCGTCGTCCTGCTGATCGGCGGCGGCCGCCCGGGCAGCATGGCCACCTATCTCGCCTACCTGATCGGCAGCCTGGTCGTGCTCCCGCTCGGGACGTTCTGGGCGCTGGCCGAACGCTCGCGGTCGAGCACCGCGATCCTCGGGATCGCCTGCCTCGCCATCCCGGTGATGGTGCTCCGGCTGCACGAGGTCTGGGCGGGCGCCAGTGCCTGAAGAAACCGAGGAGCGAACGGTGGACACCCACCCGGAGAAGACCTCCGGCCCGGGACGGATCCTGGTCGCCGTGTACGCGATCTTCGCGCTGGCGGCGACTTCGCGCGCCGCCGTGCAGATCAGCACCAAGTTCCACGAGGCCCCGCTGGCCTACGTGCTCTCCGCGTTCGCGGCCATCGTCTATCTCCTGGCCACCGTGGCCCTCGCGCGCCGCGGCGCGAACTGGTGGCGGATCGCGCTGGTCGCCTGTGGGATCGAACTGCTCGGCGTGCTGACCGTCGGCACGTTCAGCCTCTTCGACCGCGAGGCCTTCCCGCACGCCACCGTGTGGTCGGTGTACGGGCAGGGCTACCTCTTCATCCCGCTGGTGCTGCCGGTGATCGGGCTGTTCTGGCTGCGGCGCACCAAGCCCTGACGGAACAGGCCAGGGTGCCGCGACACCGAACTCGTGTGATCGAACACGGATCTCGCGTGTTTGGAGGCGGATCTCGCGTGCTCAGAAGCCGCACACGCGAGTTCCGCCTCCAAACACGCGAGTCACGTCTTCAAGCACGCGAGTCACGACTTGCGGTCACTGCTCGAAGCAGCCCTTTTCGTTGAGCGGGCCGAACGAGGGCAGGATCAGCCCGCACAGGTAGCCGTCGATCCAGCGCCCGTTGCCCGCGACGTTGGTGAGCACCCGGATCGCCGGGGCGAACGCGGCGATCCCCTTGGCCAGCGAATCCTGGTTGCGCTGGAGCATCGACGTCAGCCGGTCGAGTTGTTCGAGCACCGGCGAGAGTTGCGCGTCGTTGTCGGCGATGATGCCGTCGAGGGCGGTCGCGAGCCGTTTCGAGCCGTCGAGCAGGTCCTTGATCGCCTGCTGCCGGGTGGAGATCGCGCGCAGCAGCGCGTTGCCGTCCTGGATCAGCCGCTGGACCTCGGCGTCGCGGTCGACGAGGGTCTGGGAGACCTGCCGCGTGTTCGCCACCAGCGTCCGGAGCTGCCGGTCGCGGGAGGCGATGGTGCCGGACAGCTTCGAGACCCCGTCGAGCGCGGCGCGGACGTCGGCGGGCGTGTCGGCGAAGGTGGCCGAGATGGCGTCGAAGCTCTTCGCGAGCTGGTCGACATCGACGGCGTCGACGGTCTTCGACAGATCCCGAAACGCTTCAAGGACGTCGTAGGGCGCGGTCGTCCGCCGCAGCGGGATCGCGTCGCCGGGATCGAGGATCGCCTCGCCGTGCGGATCGAGCGCCAGATACTTCTGGCCCAGCACGTTCTTGATCCGGATGGACGCGCTCGTCGCGTCGCCGACCCAGGCGTCCTTCACCCGGAAGGAGACGAGCACGCGATCGCCTTCGAGGTCGATCTCGGACACCTTGCCGACCTTCACCCCGGCGATCCGCACGTCGTTGTCCGCGCGCAGGCCGCCCGCGTCGGAGAATTCGGCCGAATAGGTCGTGCCGCCGCCGATCACCGGCAGGGCGTCGGCGTTGAGCGCGGCCGCCATCCCGAGCGCCATCGTGGTGAGACCGGCGAGCGCCGTCTTGACCGGATCCACCGCGCCGAAGGACCTCATCGTCTCACCTCGCAGGTCACGAGCGGCAAACTCTAGGGGCCGCTCGGGACCGTCGCCAGGCGAAACGTTGCACCGATCGAGTGGTGTCGTCTGTCCATTATGGACTGACAGCTACCGCCAGAGCGTGTCCGCCGTCCCCCGCGCGACGTGCTCTTCGTAGACCTCGACCTTCCTGCTGATCACTTCCAGGCAGTCGGCCAGTTCGGCGATCCGGTCGCGAACGGTGTCCTGATGCGCCCGCAACAGCTCCAGCCGCTCCTCCTCGTTTCCCGGCCCCTGCCGGACGAGTTCGGCGAACTCGCGGATGGTGGCGAGCGGCATTCCGGACGCCCGGAACTTCGTGCAGTTCACCAGCCATTCGACGTCGTACTCGGTGTACACGCGGCGACCGTTCGAGTCCCGTTTCACCGGCGCCGCGAGCAGCCCTTCCTTCTCGTAGAAGCGAAGCGCGTGCACGCTGAGGCCCGTCCGGTCGGTGACCTGGCCGATCGCGAGTTCCGTCACCTCGCCGACGATAGCTGTTGACCTAGAGGGCCCTCTAGCTCCTAGCGTTCGCCGCATGAGCACCGCACAGCACAAGATCGGGTCCGGCTTCGACGCGCGCAGCACCGCCGCGGAAGTCCTGGACGGGATCGACCTCTCGGGCGAACTCGCCGTCGTCACCGGCGGCTATTCGGGCCTGGGCCTGGAAACCACCCGCGCCCTGGCGAACGCCGGCGCGCACGTCGTCGTCCCCGCCCGCCGTCCGGCCGACGCGGAGGCCGCGCTCGCCGGGATCCCCGGCACCGAGGTCGGCGAGCTCGACCTCGCCGACCTGGCGAGCGTCGAGACCTTCGCCCGCCGCTTCCTCGACACGGGACGCTCGATCGACCTCCTGATCGCCGGGGCCGGGATCATGGCCGCGCCCGAACGGCGGGTCGGCCCCGGCTGGGAGTCGCATTTCGCGATCTGCCACCTCGGTCACCACGCCTTGGTGGGCCGTCTCTGGCCGGCGCTGACGGCGTCCGGCGGCGCCCGCGTCGTCACGGTGGCCTCCTCCGGGCACCATTCCTCGCCGATGCGCTGGGACGACGTCCACTTCGAGCTCGGCTACGACCGGTGGCTCGCCTATGGCCAGGCCAAAACCGCGAACGTGCTGTTCGCGGTGCACCTGGACAGGTTCGGCGCCGAACACGGGGTCCGCGCGTTCAGTCTGCACCCGGGCGCCATCCTCACTCCCCTGCAGCGGCATCTGCGGCCGGAGGAGATGGTCGAGCGCGGCTGGATCGACGAACACGGGAACCAGGCCGACCCGGATTTCAAGTCGCCGGAGCAGGGCGCGGCCACCCAGGTCTGGGCCGCGACGTCCCCGCTGCTCGACGGACTGGGCGGGTTGTACTGCGAGGACTGCGAAGTCGCCGAGATCGCCGAGGAGGAAGGCGAGTGGGCCGGCGTGCGCCCGTACGCGATCGACGCCGGTGAGGCCGCGCGCCTGTGGAAGCTGTCCGCCGACCTCACCGGTGTCTCCCCCTTCTAGTTCCAGAACTTGACCTCGGGGTTGGCCGCCACCGGTCCGTCGAGCAGCGGCTGACGTCCACCGTGCAGGTGCTTGCCGAAGAACGCGGACACATAAGCCCTGGTCAGCTGCATCCCGCGCACACCCCCGAGCCGGCCGGGCTCCCCCAGGCCGAGCTGCTCGCCGAGGACCCCGACGTCGGTGAAGGACGGATGATCGGCCGCGGCGAAGCTGATCCAGCGCTTCCAGCCGGTGAGGTTCGGCCAACTGCCCGCCCACGTCGTGTCCGGACCGGTCGGGGTGTACTCGCTTTCGCGGCCGAGCAACAGGAACGGCCGGTCGATCCCGGACGCGGGGATCGGCGACCACAGCCTGCCGTCCAGGTCGGCCCCCGCCCGGATCCGCTGGTCGGCGACCATCGCGGCCGGCGTGCTGTACCCGCCGATGGAATGCCCGGCCATGCCGATCCGGGTCCGGTCGATCAGCCGGGACCACGGTGACGAAGGCTTGGTCACCGTGTCGAGGAGGAACGAGACGTCGGCGGCGCGCACCGGCGGGAGCAGCTTCGAGTCCGATCCGCACGCGACGCAGTCGGTGACGCGGCCGTCGGGGAAGGCGGTGCCGAAGGCTTCGTAGTTGTGGCCGACCACCGCGACGACGAAACCCTTGCTCGCCAGTTCTTCCGCCAGTCCGGTGAGCGTGGTGCGCGGCTTGTTGAACCCCGGCGACAGGACGACCAGCGCGCGCTTCCCGGGCAGGGGCGGGGCGTCGACGCGGGCGCTGGTCCGGATCCCGGCGACCCGCGCGGGGTCGATGTCGGGCAGGCCCGATCCGGTCAGGAACATCTTGGCCTCGGCCAACGTGAGATACGGCCGTTTCGGGCCGACCGGCAGCAGCGCCGGATAGAACATCGACACCATCAGCTCGCGCGGCCCGGTCGGCACCCAGGGGTCCTTGCGCGCCTGGTCGACCAGGTACAGGTCGGTGGAGCCGACGGGATACGAGCCGGTCGGCGGCGGCAACGTCAGCCGCGGGACCGCCGAAGCCGGGCTCGCGAGGGACACCAGGCCGGCGAGGGCGGCCACTGCGACGAGAAGCCTTCTCATGAGGATTCCGTTCTGTCGAGGATCTTGCTCCGCCCAGCCTGGGACCGGATGTCGTATCCGCGCGTCTGCCGCAGGTCGTATCCCGATGTCTGCCGCGAGGTGGATCCCCTGCGTCCGATCCGGGTTTACGCTCGGCTGGTGCTGGCCAACCTCAGGATTCACCCCAAGGCCGTCGACCTCGGGTTGACCGTACTCATCGGACTGTCCACTGTGGTCTCCGCCGATGACCCCGAGGGCTTCGAGTGGTGGCTGACCTCCTTGGTGGCCATGGCTTCCGTGCTGGTCCGCCATCGCAATCCGATGATCACGTTTTCGACCGGCGTGGCGGTCTCCCTCCTTCATCTGGCCATGGGCAACGACCTCCGCCCGGTCGACGTCGTGGCGTTGATCGGCCTTTTCTCCGTGGCGGCTTGGGGCTCGCGGCGGCTCTCCCTGGCGCTGCTGGCGGCGGCGTTGCTCGTCGCCGCGGCATGGTCGTTCCACGCGTCCCAGGCGAATTCCCGGGAACCGGGCCCGCGACCGCCGCGGATCATCATCATCGATCCGCTGGCGCCCTTCGACACCGAGACCGACGTGCGGCAAGTCCAGGACTGGGGCGGTTTCCCGGGCATCGGGCTGTCGCTCGCGGTGGCATGGCTGGCCGGGCTGAACACGCGGCAGCGCCGGATCCGCCTGTCGGTGCTGGAACAGCGGGCCGCCGATCTCGAACGCGAGCGCGACACCCAGGCCGCGCTGGCCGTGGTCGCCGAACGCGGCCGGATCAGCCGCGAACTGCACGACGTCGTCGCGCACGCGCTTTCCGTGATGGTGCTGCAGGCCCAGGGCGCCCAGGCGGAACTGGACAAGCGGCCCGAGCGATCCCGGGAGGCGCTGGACGCCGTCGTCGGCACCGGGCGGACCGCGTTGAGCGAGATCCGGCGGCTGCTCGGCGCGCTCGGGGGAGACGAGCCGGATTGGGAACCCCAGCCGGGCGCGGAACGCCTGCCGCGGCTGGTCGCCGACGTCCGCGCCGCGGGCACGCCGGTCGACTTCCGGGTCGAAGGGGAACCCCGGCCACTTCCGTCCACAGTGGACTTGGCTGCCTACCGGATCGTGCAGGAGGGGCTGACGAACGTGCTTAAGCACGCCGGCCAGGGCGCGTCGGCGACTATCGTGATGCGGTACGACCCCGGGGTGCTGGCGATCGAGGTGTCCGACGACGGCGTCCCGGCGGAACCGCCGCCCGGCACCGGGCACGGCCTCGAAGGGATGCGGGAACGGGTGAACGTGCTGGGCGGCACCTTCGACGCGGGACCGCGGGCGGACCGCGGCTTCACCGTCCGCGCGACCCTGCCGTCATGACGATCCGGGTGGTCATCGCCGACGACCAGGCGCTCGTGCGCACCGGCCTGCGGATGATCCTGGACAACGCGGACGACATCGACGTCGTCGGCGAGGCCGGGGACGGCGCGGAGGCCATCGCCCTGGTGGCGGACCTCGATCCCGACGTCGTGCTCATGGACATCCGGATGCCCGAGATGGACGGCGTCGAGGCCACCGCCGCGATCGCCGCGGCCCATCGCGCCCGCGTTCTGGTCCTGACCACCTTCGACCTGGACGAATACGTCTACGCCGCGCTCCAGGCGGGGGCCAGCGGCTTCCTGCTCAAGGACGCTCTGGCGCCGGACCTGCTCTCCGGCGTCCGTGTCGTCGCGGCCGGCGAGGCGACCCTCGCGCCCACCGTCACCCGGCGGCTGCTCGACCGCGTCGTCACCGGCCTGCCCGCCCCGGATCCGGACGACCGGCTCGCCCTGCTCACCGGCCGGGAGAACGAGGTGCTGCACCAGCTGGCGCGCGGCCTGTCCAACGCCGAGATCGCCGAAAAGCTGTTTCTCTCACCGGGGACGGTGAAGACCCACGTCGGCCGCATCCTCACGAAACTCGGCCTTCGCGACCGCGTCCAGGCCGTCGTCTTCGCCTACGAGTCCGGGCTGATCAGCCGGTGACGGCGGCGGGCGCGCGCCAGTGCTTGCCGCGCCGGGGCCGCCGGTGCTGACCGCGCCGCCCGAGGTCGGCGAGGGCGTCCACCGGGCGTGCGGCGAATTCCTCCGCCGTAATGCCCATCCGCACCAGGTACTTGATCTCGCCGCGCACCACTTCGGTGTCGCGCAGCCTGCCTTCCTCGCGGAAGCCGAGGCCGCCGTGCAGGGAAAGCGACGCCAGGTTGCCGCCGTACACGCTGACCTCGCATTTGCGGAAGCCGCGTTGCTCGAACATATGCGCCAGGAGGACGGTGATCGCGTCCGTGGCGTAGCCGCAGCGCTGGTGGCGCGGGGCGATCCCGATGCCGTAGCCGAAGTGGCCGGTCACCGGGTCGGCGCCGATGGTGCAGACCGACCCGACCAGCATCCGGCCGCGGACCGTCTCGATGCCGAAGTGGATGTCGTCGCCCGCGGAACCCGAACGGTGCGAGGCCCAGTGCCGGTGCCCGCCGCCGAGCAGCGTCGACGCCTCGCGGGCCATGTCGCGGTCGAAGCCCATCAGGACCCGCCGGTCCCGGAGGCCGACCTCGCGCAACCGCACCTTCCGCCCGACCTGCTCGGGCTCCGGGGCGGAGTGGCTCACCGCGTCCGGCCGCACGGGTGCTCACGAACGATCACAAGCATGCAACGACGATATCGGTAGTGGCGGGACGCGTCGCCGTTGGCCCGAAATGAGCCCGGCCACGCTCTCGTACGGGACACCCCGGCCGCCCTACCCCGCGAGGGCGAGGCCGAGGAAGAGTCCCAGCATGAATCCCGCGAACATCAGCTTGGCGACATACGAGAGCGTGAACCAGACGCGCATCAGTTCCTCCGTCACCCTTGATGAATCATTTCGAATCAAAGTGAATCATCTGTGCTACAGTGTGTCAACGAGCACCAAGATCGCTGCGCCGACTGAGGCATACGCGTACCCACGAGTAGCCCAACGGTGGTTGATCTTGGCCTCGCGTCGAAGCTTGACACCGCCTGACGGGACTGCTGAAATGACTCGTACCGAATCATTTCGAGTCGCCCCGTCGCCCTACCGACGGGAGATTTCAGAGCGTCATGGACTTCTCTGACGAGTTGGGCCCGGCGCCGACAGGACGAGAGCAACTGGCTGCCGAGCTGCGGCGCCTGCGGGATCTCGCCGGTGTTTCCGGCCGGGATCTGGCACAACGGGTCGGCATCAGCCAGTCCAAGGTGTCCCGCATCGAAGCGGGTGCCGTCGTCCCGTCGCTTCCGGAGGTCACGGCGTGGGGAAAGGAGTTGGGCGTGCCGGTCGAGACCCAGAAGAGGTTGACGGCCTTGACCGAGGCGGCCTACAACGAGGTGCACCCTTGGCATTCAGCACTCGAGGAACCCGGCGTCCTCCAGGAAGGCGCCGAAGAATACGAATCAGTGGCGACCCGGATCCTGGTCTTCCAGCCTTCCGTCGTCCCCGGGCTGCTGCAGACCGCGGAGTACGCGCGCCGGGTGATCACCTTGTTCCACAGGCAATACGCCGACAACGATCTCCGTGCCGAGGTCGCGAGACGGGTGCACCGGCAGCTCGCCCTCTACGACGAGAAGCGCCACTTCGAATTCCTCATCACCGAGTCGGCCCTGCGCTGGCGGCCGGGTTCGACCACCTTGCTGCTGGCCCAGCTCGACCGCATCGCGTCGCTCAGCACCCTGGGCAATGTCAGGATCGGGCTGATCCCCCTCGACACGACGGCCACCACGCTCACGACCCACGGCTTCGACATCTACGAGGGCGACGACGGTGATCAGGACACGTCGGTCGTGGCCGAGATGATCCACGGCGAGATGAGGACCGGCACGGCCAAGCACGTGCAGATCTACCGCTCCCGCTGGCAGCTTCTCCGACAGATGGCGATTTTCGACGACGAGGCACGGAAATTCCTGGATTCCATCGCCTCGAACCTTCGAACAGATACGAATCAATAGAATTCAAGCTCGTTGTTTTCGAAAAACGAAGACCTCGCCGGGGAGGGAGAGGAAAGTGGCCGGGATGGCCCTGATCGGACCATCCCGGCCATCTCTTCCCGCGCTAGAGAATGTGGTCGAAGTCGCCGGCGAACATTCCGGCGGCGAACTCCTCCCACTCGGCGCGGGTGAAGAACACCAGCGGACCTTCGGGATCGCCGGAGTTGCGGACACCGATGATCTCGGTCTTCACCACCTCCACGCATTTCCCTTCCTGGCAACGGTTACTCTTCTGGAAAGTGGCGTTCGCCCGGATCCAGTCCTCGATGTGCCCGTTCATGAGATCCTCCTGATTTCTCCGGCGACCCGTTGCCGCCGTACGAAGTCAGATTGGCCCCTGGAACTGTACGAACAGCCGCACTGACCACTGCACATCCAGCTGCACGATCGGCTGGATATCCGGCCGATCCGATCCCGTTCCGCGATCGTTCGTGTCAACGGAAGCCGAAGGCGAGAGATGACGAAAGAGCTCGAGATCTGGCGGGGAAGTGCCGTCATGTTCCACCTCTACGGGCACGTGGAGGTGAGCCTCGACGGGGAAACCCATTCACTCGGCGGAGAACGGGAGCGTGCCCTGGCGGCCAGGTTGCTGCTGGCGGACGGAAAACCGGTCTCACGCGACGCGCTGCTGGACTACTTGTGGGACGAACTGCCGAAATCCGCGGTGAACCTCTTCCATCGCGCGATGACGCTTCTTCGCCAGAACCTCACCTCGCTCGGCCTCGGCGCGGCCCTGGTCAATCGCGACGGCGTCTGCCAGCTGAAGGTCCCGGCCGAGGCAGTGGACTCTCGGCAGCTCAAAAAACTGCTCAACGAAGCCAAGACACTGGATGAGCGGACCGCGGCCGACCTGCTCCGCGAACACCTCGCCCGCTGCGGCGGTGAACCCCTGTCCGGCCTGGGAGACCACCGGCTGGACCCCGATCGACAGTCGCTGTCCGAACTGCGCAGAAGGGCGGAGCTGATGCTCTTTCGTACCGACACCCGGCTGGGCCGGGCCGAGCACCACATCCCGGATCTCATCCGGCTCTTCGAGGAAAAGCCGATCGACACCCAGATCGCGAGTCTCACGATGTACGCCTTGCACACGATGGGGCGGCAGCAGGACGCGCTCACCACCTTCGACCGGTACCAGAAGAGCCGGCAGGAGGACGGTTTGGACGTACCTCAAAAGATGCTGGACCTGCAAACCAGAATATTGCGTGACGACAAGGACTTCGTGCCCGAGCCCAAGGATTTCCCTTTCACCGACAGCGATCCCGACGTCGGCGAGAAGCCCGACGCGACGGAACGCCCCGACGAGACCGAGCAGGACCGGACCGCCCCCGCACCGCAGGTGGTCAACAACGTCAGCGGATCGATCACGGGTGACTACATCCTCTTCGGCGTCGACAACCGGAGGTCCCGGTGACCATCGAGCCGGACGAGGCCGACCCGGAACCCCCCGACCAGGAAGAGGGTCCCGCGGCGACGACCTTCGACGCCGAGACCGTCAACAACGTCCAGACCTACCTCTCGCCGTCGAAGATGTTCATCGAGAACGCCCTGTTCGGAGTGGACAACAGGACTTCCTCGAGCCGCGCCCGGGCGACCGGGCGGGTCACCGAGCAGGACATCGCCGAGGCCATCACCGCCTACGCGGTCCCGGACTGCTACCCGATGGCTTCGAAGGCGCTGAAGAACGAGAACGCGGTCGTGCTCCACGGCCCGGCGGACGTCGGGAAGCGGGCCAGCGCCATCGTGCTGCTGAGGGAGCGGACCGACGGCCCCCTGATCCTCCTTTCGCCACAGCTGCGCCTCGCCGACCTCGGTGACCGGGACTACGACCAGGGATCCGGCTACGCCCTCGTCGACCACATCGCCGTTCCCTCCACCAGCGAGCAGGAGTTCGAGTGGCGGGTGGTCCGCGAGCGGCTGGTGAAAGCGGGCGCGTACCTGGTGGTCACGACGACCACCGCGCCACCCCTGCCGATCGCCGCGGTCCAGCACGTCGGGTGGAAGCCGCCGCAACCGGACGACGTGCTCGCCAAGCGGACCTCGGCGCCGCTGTCCGAAGACGACCTGGACACCCTCACGAAGGCACTCGCCGGCTCGATCCGCATGCGGGACGTCGTCGAACTCGCGGCCCGGCTGGCCGACGGCGAATCCATGGTGAACGCCGTCGGGCATCTCGACCAGACCGCGCGGAGCAAGGTGAACGCGTGGTTCGACCGGCGCCCGAGCCGTCGGCAGATCGCCGAAGTGACCGCGCTGGCCTTCGCGCTCGGCTCCGACGACCGGCTTTTCGAATCGGTGCTCGCCTCGCTCGAACGGCATCTGCTCACCCACATGCCCGAGCCGGAAAGCACCGAGGACGTCCCGCAGGAGATCAGTCTCCCGCAGCGGCGGCACCAGCTCACCGGGGAGGACAGCCTGATCGTGCGACGGACGGTCACCTCGGAGCTCGGGCAGCGCACCGAGCTGGCCTTCGCCTCGAACTCACTGCACCGGCACGTCCTCGCCGTGTTGTGGGAGCGGATGGAGGTCGCGTTCTGGGACGCGGTCCGCGACTGGCTCAACCGCATGGCCGTCCTCGACGTCGGGGTCGGGTTCGGGCTCGCACGCCTGGCCGAGGTCGCCTTCGCCGAGGTCCGCACGCTCCTCGAACCGTGGTCCCGTGGCGACCGCGGCCTACGGGGCCAATGGGTCGCCATCCTGGTCCTGTCCACCATGGCCGTCAGCAACGAGCTGGCTCCCGCCGCGCTGCAGACCTCGACGAGATGGATCAACAGCGGCAACGCCGCGCAACGCTGGACCGCGGCGGTGGCCTTCAGCGGTGACCTCGGCAGGCGATTCCCGCATGAGGCGATGAACCGGCTGTGGCAGCTCTGCACCCAGCCGCACACGTCCTCGGGCGACCCCTCGTTCGCGCTCGCGAGACTCTTCAGCTCGCTGGCCAGCAACACCCCGGACGCCGGCATCGTGCTGACGTCGCTGGAGGGCAAGCTCAGGCGCTTCCGGGGCCCTGGCGGGAACGTCGTCATGCAGGCCGTCGCGATGAAGGCGGCGCTCGCCGTGCTGTCGATCAAGGACGACGCCAAAGACCGTCGCGCGTTCCTGCGCTACCTCGAGAAATCCCCCGGCCGCATCGGCGTGGTCGCGAAGCTGTGGGTCGCCGTCCTGGGCAACTCACCGACGCGACGGAACGCGATCCGCTCGTTGCGCGACGCGGTCGAGGACATCTCGGACCATCACGAAAACCCGGCGTGGGAGGCGGCGCGGCTCGGCGGCGCGCTCGCCGCCGAAATGACCGCGGACGAACGGGTCCGCCTCGAAGCGGAGATGCGCCGGATCACGAACCGGGAGCGGGCCGGGAACGACGAGGTCGTGACCGTCCTGTTCACCGCCCTGCTCAAAGCACTCATCCCTGAAGACACGGTCAGGAAGGAAACCCGATGAACGTCCCCTACCCGGTTGTCGAGCAGCGGACCTTGACGCCGGTGGCACCTCGGCGGCTGTTCGGTCCGAAACGGACCCGGACCCTCGACGAGATCCCGGTGGGAAGCGCGAACCACCGCCTGGTCTATCGCATCAGCGGGGAGTACGTGCTGGACAACGCCGCGCTGCCGCTCGACTCGCCCGACGTGATCGCCGCTTCGCACGTGAGCCTCGTCGACGTGGCCCAGAACGTCGAAGTGGTGGTGGAGCTGGAAATCCCGTCGAAGGACGCGGGGATGTTCACGCTTCGCGTCACCTTCGTCTGTTCGGTCAACGACGCCGCGGCGGTGGTCAGGGAAGGCTCACCGGACCTTCGGTCCTCACTTCGCGGTTACCTCAAGGGACACCACCGGCTGTTCGAACTCGGGCTCGACTTCTCCCTCGCCGAGATCAACTCGGCCCGGTTGAAGCTCAACGCCCAGGTGAAGGCGTTCACGACGATCTACCCACCCGTCTTCGTGGGAGTCGGCGCGAACCTCGCCAGTGTCGAACTGCTGACCCCGGAAGAGATCTCGGCGCTGCACAAGTCTTTGCGCGAGCAGGAGAACCAGCACACGCTGCAGAACGACGAGACGAAGTACAAGCACTTCGACGAGGTCCGTTCCCAGCGGCACACGCTCAACATGGACTCGACCCAACGCGACTTCGAGCGATACCAGTACGAGAAGGAACGGGAAACCCTGGAATCGGGGCCCGAAAGCGCGTTGATCTTCGCCTTCTCCCGGGGCGACATCAGCGCCAAGGACTTCGCCGACGAAATGGTCCGCCGTGACCAGGAGCAGCTCGAAGCGAACCGGGCCGAGTCCCGCGAAAAGCGGGAATGGGATCGGGAGGACTCCCGCGAAAAGCGGGAATGGGAGCAGGAGAAGACCCGGAACCAGTGGGAGGTGGAGCGCGAGGACCAACGGGAGTCCCGACGTCTGCACGCGCACCGGATGGACATCGAACGCGAGGACGAACGACGGCTCGAAGAGTGGGCTCGCGAGGACAAGAACCGTCAGCTCGAAGCGAACCTCACCATCATCAAGGAACTCGCCCAGCGAGGAGCCCTGGACACGGCGAACCTCAGGCTCGAAGAGGTCGTCAACAAGCTTCTCCGCAACGAGGAGGGCGGTCCGACGGCGGGCGAGTTGCCGCCGAAGCCCGAGCAGCCGACCGACGACGACCGCGTCGACGACGTCGAGGTGAGGGAAGAAGATGCCGACTGACCTCGCCGACCCGCCCGTCGCGACCGGTGATCCGGCGGCGCGGTCCTCCCTGCCGAACGACTCCGCCGTCGGTCTCTACCGGCCGGTCCGGCCCGCTCTCGGCGTCGCCAGGCGGCTGCGGAAGCTCGCCGGGATCCGCGAGGACATCCTCGACTGGGTACCGGAAGAACGGTCCAGGTACACCAGGCTCGGCGCGATCGTGCTGAACACGGGCCTGATCGCCGGGTTGTCCCTGGTGGTCGCACTGCAAAGCGTCACGAACGGCGCTTGGTGGCTGCTGCTGCCGATCGGTGTGCTGTGGGGCTACCTCATCATGACCTTCGACGGCTGGCTGATCTCCAGTACGCACGGTGTGCAGCACGTCTCGAAGCTCCGGCTGTTCCTGCCGCGCATCCTCATCTCGCTGCTGCTCGGCGCGGCCATCGCCGAACCGCTCGTGCTGTGGGTCTTCCAGCCGTCGATCCACAACAACATCGATGACCACCGGAAGAAGGTGGTGGAGGACTACGAGGGCGTGCTGCGGCGGTGCAATCCGCCGACCGGCGAACCCACCGGGACCCCGGACTGCGCCGGTTACCTGGTGAACATCCCGAACAGCCCGGCCGCGATCCAGGCCGAACTCGGTGACACGACCCGGCTGCGCAACGACACGCAGGACACCCTCGGCAAGCTGGACGGCAGGCACGCGGAGCTCGAACAACTCGCGAGGGACGAATGCGCCGGTAAATCCGGGCCGGGGTTGACCGGGGATCGCGGCGAAGGCGGCGAATGCCTCCGAAACCGGCAGAAGGCCGATCAGTTCCGGACGGACAACCAGCTCGACAAGCAGCACGCCGACCTGGTCGCCTTGAACAACAAGGTGACGGCGCTGAACGGGCAGCTGTCGACCGCGAGAGCCACCAGCGAGACCGAGATCAGCCGGGCGATCACCGCGAAGGTCGACGCGAAACGGGCGAACCTCGACGACCGCGGTCTGCTCGACGAGATCGACGCGCTCGACCGGCTCTCGGACGAGAGCACGGCCGTGTCCGTCGCCGGATGGGTGCTGCGGCTCCTGTTGATCGCGATCGACTGCATGCCGGTCTTCAGCAAGCTCATGGGCGGCACCACCTGCTACGACACCCTCGTGTCACGGCAGCTGGAGTCGGCGAAACGCCTGCACACGAAGCACGTCTCACTCTACGAACGCCGGGACAGCGTCGACCTCGACATCCTGGCGCAACGCACCGAACAGAAGCTCCGCACCAAGACCGGCGACATGGACAACGAGGAACGCATGGGCCGGGCGAAGCGCAAGCAAGAGCTGACCGCTCAGATCGATCGCCTGGCCGAACAGCTGGAAAGACGGTAACGGGCTGGGCATGGGCGTCCGGGACGCCCATGCCCGCCCCGCTAGAACCGGCCGCAGTTCCCCGCCGCCGGCTTCCCGGCGAAACGCTCGGCCAGCCAGTTCGCCGCGTTGCCCTGGGCGGCGGTGATGCCCAGGACGTGGGAGAAGACCGGGCTGAACGACGGGATGTCCTGGAAGCGCACGTCGGCGCCCTTGCCGCACCAGTCCTTGCCGAGCTGCTTGCCGATGCTCGACGGGATGACGTCGTCGTTGGGCGCGTGCTCCACCAGCACCGGCGCCGCGGGCTTCAGCGTCCCGATGCGGTTGGCCGCGACGATCCCCCGGAAGGGCTCTTGTTCCAGGTAGGCCGAGACCGGCCGCCCGTCCTTCGTCAGCTGGCTGGAGTTCTTGTACATGTACTTGAACACGGCGTCCAGCGTGCAGGTGGTGCGCGCCTCGTCGAAAAGCTGCTTGCCGGCGTCGTTGGCCAGGTCGAGGATTCCGGCTTCCGGATAGGCCGCGTTCAGGCCGATCAGCGAGTAACCCAGGAATCCGACGTACATCCCGCCGTCGAGGCTTTTCGCGAGTACGGCTTTGTCCGCGGGAGCCGCGCCGACATAAGCGCCCTTCAGGTCGAGTTCGGGCGCGTACGCGGGCGCCAGTTCGACGGCCGAAGCCGAAGCGCCGCCGCCTTCCGAATAGCCCGCGACACCGACGGGTGACGCTGCCGACAGCTCGGTGCCGGGCAGTCGCTGCGCCGCCCGCAGGACGTCGAGTACCGCGTGCGCTTCGGCCTCTCGCACCACATACGTGTGCTCGCCCGGTGTCCCGAGACCTTGGTAGTCGGTCTGGGCGACCGCGAAACCCTTGTCCAGCAGGGAAGTCACGAAGGAACTCTGGAACGACGACACGAAGTCACCGCCCTCGCCCGCCAGCGCCTTCGACGGCGCGCACTGGTCGCCCATGCCCGCGGTGAAGGGCGCGTACGCCACGATCGGCCGTTGCCCCGGCCCGCCCCATGCCTTGTCCGGCACCAGAACCGTGCCCGTCACGGGGATCGCGCGGTTCGCGGTGTCCCGGCTCAGGTACATGACCCTGGTCGACTTGGCTCCGGTGAACTGCGACGGCAACGTCTTGAGCACGTCGCCGTCGGCTCCCCGCGGAAGCGGTGACGGCGGCTCGTAGAAACCGGGATCGGCGACGGCGGGCGCGGCGCCGAAGGACAGCAGGGCGGCGGCGAGACCGGCGGTCACCGCACCGGACGTCACCGCGCGCAGACGGGGGAACCGGCAGGAAAAAGGCATGCTGAACTCCACGGATGAGTTCGGTTTCCTCTCGCGGGATCGGCGAGAGGAACCCACAGTGGAGGCAGCCGGGAAGGGCGTCAACCGGCGATTTCGAGCGTTGTCAGCTCACTGAGCGCACGTTTTCGCGTTTTTGTGATCCGCGGCCGGATGACCGTGACCGGCCCCGGAACGCCCGAAGGCCCCCACCCGGTTCGGATGGAGGCCTTCGGCGTGGAAAAAGTCAGATGGCGACGACGCGCTGGGCCTGCGGGCCCTTCTGACCTTGGCCGATCTCGAACTCGACGCGCTGCCCCTCGTCCAGGGTCTTGAAGCCGCTGCCCTGAATCTCGGAGTAGTGCACGAAAACGTCCGGTCCGCCGTCGTCCTGAGCGATGAAGCCGAAGCCCTTTTCGCCGTTGAACCACTTGACGCTGCCCTGAGCCATACTTTTCTACCTGCTCTTCATAGCGAGTCTGAGCTCATTCGATGCCCAGATCTCGCCGAACATTCTCGCAGGTCTTGCCCCGTTGCACACCTCCCCGTGCCGAATTCCCACAGATCCCCAGGTCAACGTCACCCTTGGCGAGTCGGCCGGATGGTCAGATCCCCGATCTCGACGTCCTCGGGCTGCTCGATCGCGAAGGCGATCGCCCTCCCGACCGCCCTCGGGTCGATCCCGAGCTCGGCGTTGCCGGAGAAGTCGGTGCGGACGTAGCCGGGTGAGATCGACGTCGTCCGCAGCGTCCCGTCGGTGTTCTCCTGCCGCAGGCCCTCCATCAGCGTCCGGACCGCGTTCTTCGTCCCGGCGTACACCGCCTGGGTGGGGACGATCCGCAGGCCGGCCGTCGAAACCACGGAGACGAAGTGGCCACCGCCCTGGCTGCGGAACACCGGCAGGGCGGCCGCGATCCCGTGCAGGATCCCCTTGAGGTTCACGTCGACCATCGCCGCCCAGCCCTCGACGTCCAGGTCGGCGACCGGGCTGATCGTGGCGACCCCGGCGTTGCCCACGAAGACGTCCAAGCGGCCGAACCGTTCGAGGGCGACGTCGACCAGGGCTTTCAGGTCGCCGGGGTCGGTGACGTCCACGTGGACGGCGGCCGCCTTGCCGCCCTCCGCCTCGATCTCGGCGACCAACCTGTCCAGCCGGTCGATGCGGCGCGCGCCGAGGACGACGGACGCGCCGCGCGAGGCGAGGTGACGGGCGGTCGCTTCGCCGATCCCGCTGCTGGCGCCGGTGACGGCGACGACCTTGCCGTGAAGGGTCATGAACATCCTCCGCCTAGAGTGGACACATGTCCGGTTACCCCGACCACCCTAGCGGACACGTGTCCGCTTCTGCTGAGAACGGCGTTTCACGACGTGCCGACGCCCAGCGCAACCGTGAACGGATCCTTCGAGCGGCACGCGAGCTCGTCCACGAGCCGGGCGAGCTGAAGCTCAACGCGGTCGCGAAGGCCTGCGGCATCGGCCAGGGAACCCTCTACCGGCACTTCCCGACCCGCGAAGACCTCCTCGCCGAGGTGTACCGCCGCGACGTCGAGGACCTGGTCGCCGCGGCTCCGCGGCTGCTGGAGGCACACCGGCCGGTGGACGCGCTGGCGGCGTGGTTCGACCGGGTGGCCGCCTACGCGAGGGTGAAACGCGACGTGTTCGCGGCCGTCGAGGCGGCGACGTGGCGCGACCTCGCCGCCCACAGCCTCGGCCCGATCGGCGAGGCGGTGGAACTGCTGCTGGCGGCCGGCCGCTCGGACGGCAGCCTCCGCGCCGACGCCGAGGCGCGCGACGTCATCGTCCTCATCAGCTGGCTGACCCGGCTGGACGACGCCGAACTCGACACGCGCGGCCCGCGGCTGCTGTCGATCCTGGTCGACGGTCTCCGCGCGAGGGCCTGACCGCGGGCCCTCGCGACGTCAGTGCGCTTCCGGTTCCGAGCCGAGCCGGTACTGCACGGGACGGCCGTCCGCGTCCTGGACCGGGACCGGCTTGCCCTCGGCGTCCACGATCTTGCCGTCGACGATCTTGTCGCCGTTTTCGAGCCGGGAGAAGGCCTTGAGGTCGGAGTAGTCGATCACCCGGGTCGCCGTCGCGAACACCGACGGGTCGCTGCCCGCCTTGCCCGGCTTCAGATGGTTGAACACCAGGTTCAGCACGACGGCCAGGAGCGCGGCGGAGCTGATCCCCGAGTGGAAGATCGTGCCGACCCAGCCCGGGAAATGGTGGTAGAAGTCCGGGACCGCGATCGGGACCATGCCCAGACCGACCGAAGCCGCGACGATGACCAGGTTCAGGTTCCCGTCGTAGTCCACTTTGGACAGCGTCTTGATGCCGGACGCCGCGACCGTGCCGAAGAGCACGAGACCGGCGCCGCCCAGGACCGGATAAGGGATCGCGGCGACCACGCGGCCGAGGATCGGGAGCATCCCGAGGACCAGCAGGACCACGCCGCCGGCGGTCACCACGAACCTGCTCCGGACGCCGGTGATCGCGACCAGGCCGACGTTCTGGGCGAACGCGCTCTGGGTGAAGCCGTTGAAGACCGGCGCGATCGCCGAAGACGCCATGTCGGCGCGCAGGCCGTCGCCGATCCGGCGCCTGCCGACGCGCGTCCCGACGATCTCCCCCACCGCGAGGAGGTCGGCCGTGGTCTCGGTGAGGGTCACCAGCACGACGATGGACATCGAGACGATCGCGGCGATGTCGAAGGTCGGCGCCCCGAAGCTGAACGGCGTCGGCAGCGCGAAGATCGGGCCGTCCGTGACCTTGGAGAAGTCGGCCTTGCCCAGCAGGGCGGCCAGCACGGTGCCCACCACGATCGACAGCAGGATCGAGAGCCGGGAGATCGCCGGGACGGCGACCTTGCTGAGCACCAGCACGATCGTCAGCGTCAGCGCGGCCAGCCCGATGTTGGAGACCGAGCCGAAGTCCGGCGCCTTGTCGTTGTTGCCCATCGCCCACTTCGCCGCGACCGGCATCAGGCTGAGCCCGATCACCGTGATCACCGTCCCGGTGACGACCGGCGGGAAGTACTTCACCAGCCGCGAGAACACCGGCGTGATGAGCAGGCCGAGCACCGAGGAGGCGATCACCGCGCCGAAGACGCCGGGGAGTCCGCCGTCGGCCACGATCGCGGTCATCGTCGCCACACCGGCGAACGAGGTGCCCTGGACCAGCGGCAGCCGGGAGCCGAAGAACGGCACGCCGTACGACTGCAGGATCGTCGCCAGACCCCCGATGAACAGGCACGACGCGACGAGCAGCCCGATCTCGGACGGCGAGACGCCCGCGGCGCCGCCGATGATCAGCGGCGGCGCGATGATCCCGCCGTACATCGTCAGGACGTGCTGGAAGCCGTAGGTGAAACTCTTGCCGATCCCGAGCCGTTCGTCCTCGGGCCCACCCCTCGCGGCCGCTGCCGTCTGCGTCCTCTTCACCATGGATCCGCCTCTCGGTAGAAGCGAGCGATGCCGGGCAATTTCGATCTGCGGAGGTTAACTTCCGCATAGCAGAACGGCAAGACCCGAATTCGGCGGGGTGATCTTCGAATCCGGATGGCGCGGATCACCTGACCGTTGCATCCAGGCAAGTCGCTTTGGTATACCAAATAGGGCTTGTCGAGAAAGGTGTCCTCAGTGTTGATCCGGGACGTCCGCCCCTGGGGTGGACAGCGCAGTGACGTCGAAGTGGCCGAGGGCCGGATCACCGCGATACGGCCGCACGACCCCGCCGCCGCTCCGGCGCCCGACACCGTCGAAGGGCGCGGGCGGCTGCTGTTCCCGTCGTTCAGCGACGTGCACGTCCACTTGGATTCGACCCGCGTCGGCCTGCCGTTCCGGCCGCACACCGGCGCGCCGGGCGTGTGGGCGATGATGCTGAACGACCGCGAGAACTGGCGCGACGCCGAGGTCCCGCTGCCCGAGCGGGTCGCCGGGACGCTGGAGCGGATGATCGCCAACGGCACCACGCGGGTGCGCTCCTACGCGCAGGTGGACGTCGACTGCAAGCTGGAGAAACTCGACGCCGTCCTCGCCGCGAAGGAGCGCTTCGCCGGGCACGCGGACGTCGAGATCATGGCGTTCCCGCAGGCCGGGATCCTGCGCGAACCCGGCACCGTGGACGTGCTGGAGGCCTCGCTGCGCTCGGGCGCCACCGTCGTCGGCGGGATCGACCCGTGCTCGCTGGACAAGGACCCCAAGGGACATCTCGACGTCGTGTTCGGCCTCGCCGAGAAGTACGGCGTGGAGGTCGACATCCACCTGCACGAACCCGGCCACCTGGGCGTCTTCTCGACGGATCTGGTGATCGAGCGGGTCCGCGCGCTGGACATGCGCGGCAAGGTCACCCTGTCCCACGCGTACGAGCTGGGGTCGATCTCGGAATCGGTCAGCCGCCGCCTGATCGACACGTTCGCGGAACTGGACATCGCGATGGCGACCGTCGCGCCGTCCACCGACGGCCAGCTTTCCCTGGCGGACCTGACGACCGCGGGCGTGCGCGTCGGCCTGGGCGAGGACGGTCAGCGGGACTACTGGAGCCCGTACGGCAACTGCGACCTGCTCGACCGCACCTGGCAGCTGGCCTTCACCCACGGCTACCGCCGCGACGACCTGATCGAGATGGCTCTGGCCGTCGCGACGATGGGCGGCGCTTCGATCCTGAGCCACGACGTCCCGCGGCTGGCGAGCGTCGCCGACCGGCCCGGCGTGGCCGTGGGCGACCGCGCCGACCTGCTGCTGGTGGACGGCGAAACCCCGACGAGCGCGGTGATGGACCGCGGCAAGGACCGCACGGTGCTGCACGACGGCGTCGTCGTGGCGGACGGCCTCTCGGTGCTGAAGGTCTGACGGTCAGAGCTCGCCGGCTCGTTCGTACAGCTTCCGCACGGGCTCGGTGAAGGCGGCGCCGCTGAGGTCCGTCGTCACGCCGTCCTCGTTCATCGTCCCCCGGCTCGTGACGCTGAAGATGGTGCCCTTGCCGGTCACGGGATCGAAGTCCCGCAGCCACGGCCCGCCGCTGGAGCCGCCCGCGAGGTCGCAATCGGTGTTCCACGTCGCGTTGACCGAGTTCTCCTCGAACGTGGCGGGCCGCTCGCAGGAGAACAACGCCTCACCGGCGGCCGCTTGCGAAACGGGGTAGCCGAGCATGGTCGTGTCCACAGTGGACGGAAGCTTCCCGAACGAGATGTCCTGGGTGCCCGCGACGTCCGCGACGTGATGACCGTCGATCGGATCCAGGGCGAGCACCGCGTCGTCGTCCGACCCGCTCATCGGCCCCGAATACGTGCTGGACCAGGCGAAGGCCCGGGCGGCGAACACCCCGTGCGGCGCTTCGCCGTGGTCGTAACCCGGGACGAAGACGACGTTGACGATCTTGATCGGGTTGTCGAACCGGTCCAGCCCGCCGTTCACGCAGTGCCCG
Source organism: Amycolatopsis sp. NPDC089917 (assembly GCF_040684635.1). NCBI lineage: Bacteria > Bacillati > Actinomycetota > Actinomycetes > Pseudonocardiales > Pseudonocardiaceae > Amycolatopsis > Amycolatopsis sp. NPDC089917. Next base: position 106,557 of record NZ_JBFBGL010000005.1, read on the forward strand.
GCGGTGAAGGCCACGTCCTTGCTGGAGCTGGGAACCACCGTCGCCGTGCAGGAGCCGTCGACCCCGGGCTGGGCGGTGAAGAACAGCCGTCCGACCCCCGCGGGCACCGGCCCCTCCCATTCGCGGCCGATCTTCTCCGCGGGCGGCAAGTTCTCGTCACCCACCCACTGACGCATCCGCTCCGGCGTCCAGTGCGCCAGCGCCGCCGCCCGGTCGGCCTCGCTCACCGTCGTCACCACCTGGTCGTCGGCAGCGGACGCCGGCGCGGCGACCACCACCGTCGCGGCTCCGAGAGCGGCCGACAGGGCGACGACACGGCGAACTGCGTTCTTCACGTCCATGATCAAGAGACGTTCCGGCCGCCGCGAAGGTTGTTCACCGATCAGGTGCCGCCGGCGAAACCTTTCAGCTGATCGGCTTCCAGCTTTTCGAGCGTCCGTCGCAACCAGGTGATCTCGGCGCTCGCCATGGCCCGCTGGTAGTCCGCGTCGACGAGGTGGATCGGGTCCACCGGCCCGTCGAAATCGGCCAGCCGGGCGTCGATCTCGGTCTCGAATCCGGCGAGGCTCCGTTCGCGGGTTTCGAGCCGTTCGCGCAACACGGCCACCGCGTCGGATCTCGAGATCGAAGCCAGGAACGCCAGCGCCGCGGGGAACTCCGGATACTCCATGGCGGGGACACGCAGCATGTCGCGCACCCATTCCCTGGACACCTGGACACCGCGCTCGGTGGTGCGGAAGACGGTGCGCTCCGGACGGTTCTCGTCCTTGGCCGTCTCGTGCACGGCGATCAGCCCGTCTCGCTCCAGCCGTCGCATCGTCTGATAGATCGCGTTTCGCTGACTGACATTGATGACACGGTCCTTGTCCCATTCGACGATCCGCCGGCGCAGCCCGTACGGGTGCTTGGGTTCGACGGCGAGGAGAAGCAGGACGGCCATGGCCAACGGAGAACGGCGGACGGTCGCCGTGTCCGTCTCCTCGTCGTTCGGTTGTCCGGTCACGAAGTAATCATTTCAGCCTCTCCGCAGGATCGCGCGAAACGCCTGGGTCAGCGCCTCCGAAGGCCGGGCTGTCGCCGGACTCAGCCACGCCACATAGCCGTCGGGACGGATCAGCGCGGCACCGCCCGCACCGACCGGATAGCGCTCGCCCCAGGAGTTCTCCAGATCGGTGAGGTCGGCGGCCACACCGATCCGGAACGCCTGGAGCGGGACGGAAAGCCGATCCGAGACCTCACCCGCGGCCTCGACCCACGCGGCGCCGTCCGCGCCGGCGAACAGGACGAAGCCACGGCCGAACAGGTCGTGCGTCGACAGCCGCGTACCGTCGCGCTCCACCCACAGGTGTGGCGCGCGCACCCCCGGCTCCGCCATCTTGCACAGCGTGTCACCGAACGCGGTGTCGTGCCCGGGGCCGACGACCGCCGAGGACCAGTAGCGCTGCCCCAGCGTCCACAGCCGATCGTCCGTGGCGTCGTCCTCGCTCTCGGCGCCGGTGCGCTTCATCTGCCTGTGCACCACGAGGTCCGACAGTTCGACGGCGACGGTGTGCCGCTCGTCGTGGTAGGTGTCGAGCAGGCCCTCGCCCGCCCAGCCGTGCACCACGCCGGCGATCTTCCACGCCAGGTTGTAGCCGTCCTGCACCCCGGTGTTGGCGCCCATCGCACCCGCGGGCGGCCACACGTGCGCGGCGTCGCCCGCGAGGAACACGCGGCCGTCGCGGTACCGGTCGGCGATGCCGATGGCCTGTTCCCAAGCGGCCACGTCTTCGATCTCCACCGCCAGGTCGTCCCGGCCGACCGCGGCCCGGACGTCCGCGACACAGCGCTCGGTGGTGAAGTCGGCGATCGACTCGCCCGCCGCCGGCTCGTAACCGACGCTCATTCCCCAGCGGTTCTTTTCGGCCGTAGTCACCAGGCCGGCCCCGACTTTCTCGTTCACGACGATCCAGAACAGCGCCGGCTTCGGCACGAACTCCGACAGGTCGGCGCGGAAGACGATGCTCACCGAATGCTGGATCACGCCGGGGCCGGTGCGGTGGATGCCGAGCCGCTCCCGGATCGGGCTGCGGTGCCCGTCCGCGGCGACGACGTAGTCGGCCCGCACGGTCTGCTCGACGCCCGTCGCCCGGTCGCGGACGACTGCGATCACGCCGTCGTCTTCGGTGGCGAGAGAGACCAGTTCGGTGCCGAAGCGGTGCCTGGCACCCAGCTCACGAGCGGCGGCGATCAGGATCGGCTCGACCGCGTTCTGGTCGGCCTGGCAGAACTCGCCGGGGCTGAGATCGGGCCAGCTCCGCGGCACGGCGTCACCGAACAGCCAATGCCATTCGCCCGCCAGTGTCTCGCAGCGGGCGACGCCCCAGTCGTCCTCGAAGGGCTTGCCGACCTCCCGGATGGCCTTCTCCAGACCCAGCGCGCGGTAGATCTCCATGGTCCGCTGGTTGATCCCCCGCGCCCGGCCCTGGATCGAAACACCCGGATGCCGGTCGACCAGCAAGGCACGAACACCCTGTTCAGCCAGGAACAAGGTGGTCGCCAACCCGACCAGGCCGCCGCCCACCACCAAGACCGGAACCCGTTCGTCGTCCGCCATGCGTCTCCCCCTTCGAAGGATCTTTGCGCTGTCGTCAGCCAGTGATCCTGATAGTCATGAAATTACTAGTTATATTATGACCAAGTCAAGGCAGCGGTTTCGGGAGAATGGGCGCATGATCGGTGACCGCTGGGGCGTGAGCGACGACGAGATCGCGCGCCCCTACCCGTGCGACGACTTCGTCACCTCACCCACCCTTCGGGCCTGGCGGGGCGTGAGCATCGAGGCGCCCGCCGAGGCCGTGTGGCCGTGGGTCGTGCAACTGAGGCTCGCGCCGTATTCGTACGACTGGATCGACAACCTCGGCCGCCGCTCACCTCGCGAGCTCAGAGACCTTCCCGAACCTCAGGCCGGCGACAAGTTCACCGCCGCCGGCGGGCGCGAACTCGGCCGGATCGTCTCGGTCGCATCCGGGGAACAGTTGACGGGCGCCATCATGGGCGCCTTCATGTCCTACGTGGTCGTGCCGCGGGATCGCGACACTTCGCGGCTGCTGCTGAAGGTCGTCATGCGCACCAACCGCTTGGTGGCCGTCGGGGTTTCCGTCGGCGACCTGGTCATGGCGCGACGGCAGTTGCTCAACTTCAAGCGGCTCGCCGAACGGCACCGATCGGGTCACTCACCAGGCTGACTCCCGTTGTGCCGACCGCCGACTGCGGCTGGACTGGTCCGGGTACAGCGGATCTCACGCACGACGGAGGGACATACCCATGTTCGACCGCTCGGGTCGCAGGCTGGTCGCAGTACTGCTTTCCTTGGCCACGGTCACTTTGCCGGCCGGCCCGATCGCGTCGGCCTCGCCCAGAGCCGGAGCGGAACCACAGTCCACAGTGAACGGTGGCGACGCGATGTACACCGTCTCGCCGGGACCCGGCCGCGAACCGTACTACTGCTCGGCGGGATTCGCGATCGTCGTCGAGAGCGTCCGCTACATCCTCACGGCGGGGCACTGCACCGAGCACGGGCTCGACTGGAAGGACATCGGTCCCAACGTGGACACCCACTTCCCGGTCACCGACTACGGGCGCCTCCGGGACGTCTCCGGCTCCGGGGCCGGCCGGGTCGACCTCTACGACGGCCGCACCCAGCGGATCCTGCGCGCGGGCACCCCGCGGGTGGGGCAGGAAGTGTGCAAGAGCGGCATGAGCACCAAGAAGACGTGCGGGAAGGTCCTCGGCCTCAACCAGACCGTGAACTACGGCGACGGCAAGCAGGTCATCGGCACGATCGCCACCGACATCCCCATCGAGAGCGGCGACAGCGGCGGCCCGCTGTTCTCCGGCGCCACCGGCTACGGGGTGCTGTCCGGCGGGAACAGCCGGGTCAGCTTCTACCAGCCACTGCCGGCCGTGCTCGCCGCCTACCGGGCACGCCTCGCCTGACGGGCTGGTCAGCGGGGATGTTCGAAAGAGTGGGCCGCCTGGGGCTCGAACCCAGAACCTACGGATTAAAAGCCCACGGGTTCGACCGCGATGATCTTGAAACGATCTTCGACCACAGGGGTTCTACCTGCGGTTTTCTTGACGCTCAAGATCATGTTCGCGTTAGCCAACGGCCGATCTGGGCTCCGTTATGTCTCCGTTCTTCCTGCTGTGCTCAATGGCCATCAGTAGAAACGTGGTGACGTGGAGGACAGTCTCGGACCGTCGGTCTTTAGCCAGCTCCGGCCCCGACGGCGCAGCGAGATCACCAGGTGCGCACTACCGCGCGGGCCGCCTCGTCAGCATCTTCGCCACCGACTCGAGCGACCAACACGGCCTGGAGAACGGATGCGGTCTGCGCGAAAATCATTTCCGACGAGTTCATCAGATCAAAACCCGCCCGGTCGATCGTCAGCATTCCTGGTGGAAGCCGAGGTCCCTCGCCCAGGACCCTCACCACCGGTCGAGCGAATTCGCTGGGCAGACCGATGGTGAACGGCTGGTTCCAGAGCCTACTTGGGCAGGTTGGTTCATCTTCAGCGTCGAATAGTCCGAAACCTGCCACGCCGACGCTGATCTGCGTCCGGTCGCCTGAGCCGGGAACGAACTGCCCGCCGATGACGGCGCGCGGTGTGAGTCCTCCGAACCTGCGCAGCGCTTCGACATGCAGTCGGATGGGCGTCATCGAGCGAGATATGGCTGATGCCGATCGGGAAGACTTCAGCCATTCCGCAGCCTGGTACGCCGCTTCATGGTCACCTTCGCTGATCGCGACGATGCCGTGTCGCTCGACGTCGACAACGCTCATCGTGGCCCCAACCCGTTCATCTTCCGCCACCACGGACCGAACTCCGGCGACTGATCGATCACATCGGGATCATAGTTCTTACCCGGCGGATGAGACTTCAACGCCTCCGCGTGCGCCTTGTCGTACCCCATTCCGCCGTCCATCAGTTTCGCTTCAACCGTTTCGTGGCGCATGAAGTTCGCCTGCGCCTCGGACAGCGGTCTCCCCTCCGCCAGCGCCTTGTCGATCCGGTCCAGCATCACGTTGTTCGCCTCGAACGGATCGAGCTCAGGTCGCGACAGATGCTGCCTGACCCGTGATACATCGGTCGGCGCGAAACTCGTCGGTACGTCAGGCGATCCGCCGTCCGCGTGCGACCCGGTGCCGGGTTCGTCGCCGTCATGTTTTCGGAGACCGTCCTTGACCAGCTTTCCGACGCCCAGCGTGGTGGCGGCGATCATAAAATCGGCAGTGATCTTTCCCAGTGCACGGTCCCCACGACCGTTTGCCCAGTCATCCCACGCGACCATGGACTTCAGAGTGTCCACCGGATGCGCGATGTTGTGCGCCATCGCCGCAACAGTGCCACCCGGGTCGCTGATCGCACCCCATACGCCTTCAGCCAGGCCCTGGAGGCTGTCCAGCATGCCGCCATAGAAGTTCGCATCTGATTGTTTCCGGGAGTCCTGGGGCGCTACGGCAGCCTCATAGCGCAGTGCGTCAGCAGTCAGATTGCCCACATTGGCCAGCTGGCGGCGGGCACGACCGAGGAAGTCCCTGGCCGCCTGGCGCTTCGCTTCGCCCGGATCGATGAACGGCGAGGCCTGCACCACCGTCGGATCGCCCCGTTGAGCGTTCGCTCTCGTCTGCGCTTCAGCCTCGGCCACCGCCCTGCCGTGAGCTTCCTTGGCTTGTTGAGTCTCGGCGTCGCCCTGCTGCCACTGGGCGATCGCCTCCGCAGCCTGGCCTTGCGCCCAGGCAAGACACTGCGCGAAGTCGGTCAACGCCGACGCCGCATTATCCAGGGAATCGCCGGCGTTGCCCCAGCGCGGGACCTCGGTCTGGTGATCCTCATGGAACTGGTTAGACGCGGGACCTTGCCATGCCCCAGTGTCGATCCGCCGCAGCGCATCGCCCACGGCCAGCGCATCCCGTGCCCGCTCGTGCAGCACCCGAGCGTTCTCGAACACCGCGTCCGGATTGCCGGGCACCAGCGCCTTCGGATCGGTCGTCTGCCCCAGCTCGGCGGTCATCGGATCGGCCCGGCCGACGCCCGATCCGGAGTGATCGGATCCAAACCCGGGTCGACCTTCAACGCGTCGAGGTTGGTGTGCTCAACCTCGCGGTATGCCTTCGCTGCTTTACCCAGCAGATCGCCCAGATTGCGGGCACGGTCGGACAACGCGTCGAGCCCGACGCTCCACCGCCCGCAGAATTCCGCCAGCGCGTCATGGACACCACTGTGGCCATACATCTGGGTGTCGCCGCACAACCCCCGCAACTCGAAGCTGTCCTGGTCGTGCACGATCTCGCCCATACTCTTCGAAGCGCCCTCCAGCACCTCGATCTCGACATGGAACCCTGGACCATCCACCTTTCATTCCCCCTCCACCAGCGCTTACCTTGTGCCGATCAGGCGGTCGCACCGCCCTGCCGTGCTGCGAACATCCGTGACCAGGCCCGCGCGACCACATCCGGCGGCGCCATCCGAGCAAGGACCGGAAACCGGTGCTCATCCCCGGGATCAACCATGAGACCGACACCCGGCGGGATCAGCTCCAGCAAATCCGCGCCCGACGTGGAGAAGTAGTCACACTCACCCGCATAGGCAGCCAAACGTTCGACAGTCGAGAACGCGACCATCCAGCGCCCCTGGTCACCGAGGTCGGCCACCAGCAACGCGGGCCGCTCAGGACGCCGCGCGAACACCACCGTTCCGGCGAACGTGTCCATGAAGTCACCAGGGCCGCGACTCCCAGCCCATACCTGCCGCGCCACTGTCACCAAGCGCGACACAGCCTCCCCCTGGTCACGATGCACACTCGGAACCGTACTCGGAGTGATATTCGGCTTCAACCGTCCAGCTGATGCTTAAGAGCTCCTCGGCCATGGCTCGCAGGCGGCGAGATAACCACTTCGCGCGGCCAGTCGCTCTTCGAATTCCGTCCTTCGAGACAGACCATTACCGGTGCGCGAACGACCGCGACTGTGAAGGTGGCGCTGACTCAGCCGAGGTCAGCGTCGCTTCGTGAGCCCCAACGTGAGCACGCTTCCACGGGAGCCCTGTTCACGTCTGTCCACCAGGAGAATGTCCAAGTCCGGGCTGACGCCGTGTTCCTGGGTGATCAGCCGGTTTCCCATCGCCGCCTGGATCCTGAGGGTGAACTCTGTCCCGGGTGACGCCGTGAATCCATCGGGCAGTCGGGTACGTAGCTGACGGGTGGCTGCCGGTCCGGCTGCGATGACAAGAAGGCGCTCGTCGACCTCGCGTTCGGCCACGTCGTGGAGGACGTCCGCGATTCGGCGCCACAAAGCAGGCGGCCGGTCGACGCGATCTGGCAGGTACGCGAGAGCAGCCAAGACCGTTGTAGTCGGCGAAGCCAATTCCAGCGCTCGAACCGAGGGATCAGCCATGGGTTCGCCGCTGAGCTCGATATGGCTGGGATCGGTGCCGCACTCAGTGAGACACCGTGCCAAGGCATATGCGGCCGCGTCGGGGGTGAGCAGGTGGTCGCGGCCGGCATCGGCTTCCGCCTCGAGGTACGCGGCCAGCTCCATGGCGACGCTTGTCCAGTCGTGCCCGGCGGGGCCAGACTGCCGGAATCGCGGCAACGTTCCCGCTCCAGCCCGCCACCCTTGAAGCAACCTGCGGTAGGGCTCAGGCAGCAGGTCCGTCGCGGCTGCGGGCACCGCGCCAAGAAAGTCGTCGCCAAGCTGGAGACCGAGCCGGACAATGTCGTCGAGCTGCAGCCGCTGAGCGCCGGCAAGGCGTTTCTCCGCCGGCCGGAGCGAGCCCGGTGTTCCCAGCAACTCGGCCAGTACGGAGCCGGCGAAATTTCTGCCCGGCAATTGGCGCTGCCACGCCTCACGCGCCGCAAGGAGCAGCAAGTGCTGGAGGTGCAGGGTGGCGACTTCCACGGGGTCGTGACGAGCAGAGGGCCGCCAGTTCACCGTGGACCGTCCGAACCCCTCCGGCAGAGGGCTGTCCTCCGGCTCAGCCACCTTTCAAGGATCAGCGTCGATTACTGACGTGTCAACGTCGAGAATCGACGCTTAGAGGTCGTACGCTGGTCGGGTGACGGACCACACTGGAACCAGTCACGATGCGGACCGGCGAGGCCTGCTGCTCGAAATCGGCCGCATCGTGGGGCACGACGGCACGCCGGTCACCGACATGCGTCTCCTCGGCACCGAGGTCGATGTTCTGGTGGTCATCGACGAGCAAGAACACGTCCGGCGTAGCGCGGTGCACGCGGAGTGCCTGGACGAGTTCGAGGTCGTGAGAGTCCTGGCGAACCTGCCCCGCTGGGAGCCCGTGTCGCTACACTCGCTGTCAACCCGGGAACAACGCGCCGTGCGGCGGGCGCCACGAGGCTGCCTCGACCTCGACGCCGGCACAGTGACTCGGCTGTCTGGTCCCCCACTGTCCGCAGTACTCGCCGTCGTCCATGACGACGACTGGGATCGCGGTCTCAACACGGCAAGCCAGTTCGCCCCGGTCGCCACACGCGTGCTGCTCCTGGACCACGAGCCGACGGATCTGGCGCTCGCTGCCGCGGAGGCGGCGGAGTACGGCATCGGCCTGGCCGTTACGGCGGGCACGACCGTGCGGATGGTGGTGCCGCCGGAGCGGTGGCGGGAAAGCTACTTCACCCCGGGTGGATGGCTGTTCCGCGAACAGGCATACCAGGCGTTCGCCAGTCAGACCACACGCGCCGGGGCGGACGTCACAACCCGAGTGTGAGCCACGTCCGTTGGCTGTCGTCCATCGAGATAGTCCTGATCCGTGTCCTCCGGCGAAGGTCGACGTAAGCGGCCTCGACGGTCTGCCGGTAGGCGTGCAGCCACCCCCGGCGCCCCGCAACCGGGGTGGTCGTCAGCTGCGCGCCAAGCGGGAGCCACGCTCGCAGGTTGTGCAGATTCGCGACCGCGTGGTCCGCGCGGGTGTTCGTCAGCGTCGACAGGTCGCGTCCACAGCACCCAGGCAGGGCACAGATCGGCGGACGGACGTTACGGAACCACGGTTCGTACACGGCCTGGTGGCGAAAGCTGTCGATCTCGGGAAGCAAAACGATGGGACTGCGGTCCGGCGGCTCTTTCCGCGTCTTGGCCGGGCGACGCCCGGTCACCGTGTGCCGCAGGCTGGCGAGGTACCCGATCGCACCGCCCAGCCCGCCGTGCGCAAGCGCCTCGAACACTGCGAAATCGCTCCGGTGCAGGAACACATCTGCCGCGGACGCGGTCACCACCCGCAAACCATCTGCGACGGCTTGCGCAGCGAACGGGTCGAACTGTCCCGTCACAATTAACGCGACCGGGTGACGGGAACGCTCCAAAATGGCGACCATGCCGGCTCGCTCGGCGCCGGTAAGCATGCGGGCCGGTACCGGGACTGCGACCACGACTCCCGGCATGGCAAGCGTGTTGGCCTCCGTGACCACTGCATCCAAGGTAGCGAGATCACGGACCCGCCCAGTGGGGGTCAACGCGAAATCCGCACCGTCGACCAGCTGATACTGCATGCACTGTGCCAGCGACAACGACCCAGCACCGAGAATCGACGGCAGATACATCGACTCAGACGGCATCGCGGTATACCTCATGTAGGCGGCCGTGTCCTTGCCGACCAGCAACCGCGAGCCGTAAACGCCCTTCACTGTCCGGGTCACTCGAGCGCACTGCTCATCCACGATCACGATCCCGCTGAACCCGTGGCAGAGGACCTCACCCACCGCGTCTGACACCGACGCCGCGGACGTAGCCACCAAGACGCGATCCTGCAGCAGCGACCGCGTCAACAACGAACTTGCTCGAGCTACCGTCGCCGCCACCAGCACCTCCGCCGCAATCGCCGGTCTTCCATAGTGACCGACAACTCCGACAGATCCCGGTGCGACACGCGGGCCGACTAGCACCGATCCCTCGAACTTCACACCGCAACTACCGCATTGATGACGCGACCAGAGGACGGCTGCGTTCGCCCCGGGGCCGGCCCAGGCCGCAGAAAGAGACTATATGACCGGAAGTCTCCCAGAGGACGGCGACAGTTCGAAGGGAGTGACGTGCGCATGTTTCTCACGCCTCGGGATCCATAGGCTGTCGCCGACCGGCGCGGAGCTGGACCGGGACGCCGGGACGCCGGGACGATCAAGTACGGCCGTCGCGTCTTACACGGCTGGCGAGAAGGTTGACACATTCATGCTGGCCGCGACGCGTAGATTCGGTTCGAGAAGCAGTTAAGGCTACCCCACGATAAATCTGATTCGTTATCCAACATGATTTTCGAGTTACCGGTCCAGCGTTCGGTTCGCGAGATCCGTAACCGCAACGTTTGACCATTGTCTCAGCCTGACTCAACGTCTCATTCGACTCAGCCTGAGGCATGCGCGAGGCCTTACCCTCGCGCATGTCAGGCACCGCTTTCGACGTCTTGCCTTGAGCCTTCGTCAACGATGCAAAGACGACCAGATCGCGAACGCTCGGTCGATCTCGTCCGCCAGTTCGGCCAGCTTCGGGAACTCATCGTCAATCATCTCCCAGTCGCAGATCAAGGATCCTTCTATCAGTGCCATCCAGGCATCGTAGAAGTGCTCAATCGAATGGCGAATGTGAACTTCATACATAGTGGCGTGTCGCCCGAGTAGGTCGCTCCGCTTTGCTTCGATATCCTCCTGCAGAGGGGGCATGCGCCGCACAAACGGCGATGGTACTGGCTTGGCGGATAGATCCGGATGCATGATGTCGACGCCGCGATTGTGCAGTCCCGAGGTGCGGAGATTCAAGCTCTCGAAATCACGTCGGTCAGCGGTCTTTGATAGCTTACGAAAACTCTCGACAATAATCCGTATATCGCCAGTCGAATGGGAGCCGTGATAACTACTGAACCGGGCAGCGAGCCACCTAACCTGATCTGAAACATTCCTGAGCTGAACGCTTCGCTCCTGCCATGCAACGAAGAGGGTGTCGAGATCCTCAAGCTCGTCGTCCATTTCACCAATCGACATGTCGCTCCTCCAATATCTAGAACACATCTGTGCGTTATCGGTTCACTTCTTAATCAATATATGCCTCGCGCGGTACCCTACCGGTCGCTGCGGCACTCTGGAGACAAACGTGGCAGTTGGCTGCGGACTGTTGGCCAACTTGCAGGCAGCTGCTGGTAAACAACGGCCCGAGCGGTGAGAGGGCGGAGCTCTCGGAGGTGCGGCGTCCACAGCCGGTCGAGCTGCGCCATGTCTTGGCCGTCACGCACTGTCCTACCGGAGTGATGCGCCGAAGTCGGCTTGGCTGATGCGGGCGGGTTGCCACCTAACGTGACAACCCGCCCGCACCCCCGGGTCACGCGGCACCGTGTGCCTCGGTCGTGCTGACGAGTTCCGCACCCGCCGTGCGTTGAGGTCCCCGTGGGAAGGACAGTCACATCGAGGGCACCTGAGGGGACGATGCGCCCAGGGTCTGGCGCAGGTCTCGTTGTCTGTCGCCGGGACCGAGTGTGCCAAGGACTTCCGGTTCTGGGAGACGACATCAGACGGGTTATTCCTGAGCTGGGATCGCACCCAGCACGCCATGGCGGTTGTCGAGGTCCTGCTTAAGTTGGCACACGACGATAAACGTGCGCACGTTTTGCGCCGGTGACCAGGAAGCTGCTCACACATCCCCATGCTGATCGATCGCGGCTTCGTAGAAGGCGTCTGCGAGCGCCACGATGACAGCACTGATTCCAGGTCCATCGCTGAAGAAGTAGTCGGCCATGGTGTTGTGGGCCTCCTGGTTATCGACGACCGCCTCAGTGACCGCCGCCTGGAAGTCCTGTGACTCCATGAACTGCTTCTTCGAGTTCACTTTGGTCTGGTTGACCAGGTTCGGGTAGGCGAGCAGCTGCTGCACCAGTCCCTGCACGAACTCGCGGACCTGAGACCCGGAGAACGACTCTGCGCCGAAGAGGTCGTTCATCTTGTCGATGACGATCTGGAGCGCGACGTATTTTGGTTCCTTCCGCGCCCCGGAACCCGCGGCGCTGATCCCCTTCAGCTCACCGTCGCCAGTCAGCGAGATGTCAACCACGGTCCCTTTGCTGTGCTTGACGCCGACCAGGACGACATCGGAGAGGTCGACCTCCGCGGCCCACGATGAATCCGCGATAACCTTCTCGAGAAGCCGCAGGAAGATCGACAGCATCTCCAGGTACGCATCGCCGTAGTCGATGATCTGGCTCATGAAGTCGTAGAGCCGGACGTATGTGGAGATGTCCTTGCGGAACAGGTCGAGGGCGTTGAGAGTGACTTTGTCGTCGGCCTCAATCGCAGCCGCATAGCGGCGGGCGAAGTCGTTCTTGGCCGGGCTGATCGCAGCCGAGAGCGCGTTGTTGCCCTTTCGGGTGACCCACAGTCCGGCGACCTCGCGTACCTGCTCTGGCGTGTAGATCCCGGCTTGGGCGAGCTTGCTGGCGAGGTGGAAAACGATGTACGGGTCGGTCTCGGTCTCCAGCGTGGCGTTGGTGAAGTACGGCTCGAACGCGGCCCGGATGTCCTCGGGCTTGTTCACGAAGTCGATGACGAAAGTTTTGCGCTTCTGTTCCCCGCCGGCAGCGCGGTGGGTGCGGTTGAGGCGGGACAGCGTTTGCACGGCCGTGAGCCCGGGGAGCTTCTTGTCGACGTACATCGCCGAGAGCAGCGGCTGGTCGAAACCTGTCTGGAACTTGTTGGCGACCAGCATGATCTTGTACGTCTCGCCCTTGAAGGCTGCGGCCAGGTCCGAGCCGGCACCGGGGTTCAGGTTGGCCTCGGTGAACTCGTCGTCCTTGCTCGGCTGCGGTCCCCAGTCCGAATCCCACTCATCGTCCTCGGCCATGGTCACCGAGTTGGAGAAGGCGACCAAGGTGCGGTAGTTGTACGAGGGGTCCAAAGCGGCTCGCTTGGCGATGTAGGCGTCGATCGCCTTCTTGTACTTCACCACTGCCTTACGCGAGTCGGTCACGACCATCGCCTTCGCCTTGCCTTCCAGCAGGTGGGCAACGTTGACGTGGAAGTGCTCGACGATGATCTGCACCTTCTGGCTGATGTTGGTCGGGTGCAGCTTCACCCATCGCATCAGCCCCTTGCGCGCCGCGGCCTCGTCCACCACCACGTCGCCGTCGCCGCTTTCGGCCTGGCCGGCGATCTTCAGTGCGGTGTCGTAGGACTGGTAGCCCCTGAGTACGTCGAGGATGTAGCCCTCCTCGATCGCTTGCCGCATCGAGTAGAGGTGGAACTCGACTGGCTTCCTGTCAGGACCCTTGCGGCCGAAGAGCTCCAGGGTCTTGTTCTTCGGCGTCGCGGTGAACGCGAGGAAGGAGATGTTCTCCGACTCAGCCCGCTCAGTCATCTCCGAGGCCAGGATCGCCTCGACGTCGACGGAGCCGCCTTCCTCGATCTCCTTGACCTCCTCCGCGGTCAGCACCGCCTTGAGCTTGGAGGAGATCTGCCCGGACTGCGAGGAGTGCGCCTCGTCCGCGATCACCGCGAACCGCCGCCCCTTCAACGACGAGTGGGCCTGGATCTCTTCAAGGGCGAACGGGAAAGTCTGCACCGTCACCGCGATGATCAGCTCCCCGTTCTTCAACGCGGTCGCCAGCAGTCCGGACTTCGACTTCGCCCCCGCCTTGCGGACGTCCTCCGGGCTGATCGTGGCCACGATCTTCCCTGACCCGTCGATCTGCCGGATCGCCTCCTGGAGCTGCCCGTCGAGCACGGTGCGGTCCACGACCACGATCACCGAGTCGAAGACCTTCTCGTCGTTCACGTGCAGCCGCGCCAGTCGGTGTGCGGTCCAGGCGATGGTGTTCGTCTTCCCCGACCCTGCCGAGTGCTCGATCAGGTAGCGGTGGCCCACCCCCTCCTCGCGCACCGCGGCCACGATGTTCGTCACGGCCTCCCACTGGTGGAACCGGGGGAAGAGCATGCTCGTGCGCCGCACTGAGGTCCCGGTCGCGACGTCCCACTCCTCCTTGGTCTCCACGATCATCAGCTTGCCGATGATGTTGAGCCAGGCGTCCTTCTCCCAGACCCGCTCCCACAGGTACGCCGTCGCCGATTGCCCGCTCTGGCCCGGCGGGTTCCCCGCACCGTTGTCGTGACCCATGTTGAACGGAAGAAAGTGCGTCTTCTCGCCCTCGAGCCGGGTGGTCATCGCGGCCAGGTCGTTGGAGACCGCGAAGTGCACCAGCGCTCGATGGCCGAACGACAGCAGCGGCTCCGCTCGCCCGTTGGTCAGCGGGTTCCGGTTCTTGCGGTACTGGTTGATCGCCTCACCGAGGGACTGGGTGAAGTCGGTCTTCAGCTCCACGGTGGCGACCGGGAGTCCGTTGACGAAGAAGACCAGGTCGACACTTCGCTGGTCAGCGGTGGAGAAGTGCACCTGCCGCATCACTCGCACCCGCATCGCCGCGTACTGCTCGTTGGTGGTCGCGTTCAGGCTGGTCTCGGGACGGAACTGCGCCATCTTCAACCGGCCACCGCCGATGTATTGCACCCCGTTGCGCAGGATGTTCAACGTCCCGCCACCATGTTCGAGGGGTTTGTCGAGCGTCGTGGTCAGCACGTCGAGGAACTTCGCCTCCGACCCCGCGGCCTTCAAAGCCTTCTCGTAGGCCGACTTCTGAGTCTCCTCCAGCCAGGCGAACACGTCCTCAGGGAACAGCGCCCGCTCCCGGTCGTACCCGGTGTCATTGGCTGAGCAGAGCCACCCGTGGTCGGCCAGGTACTCGCAGATCTCGGTCTCGAAGACGCCCTCGTGGTGGTCCGCCATCACACCCTCTCCCGCACGTCGATCTGCCCCGTCACCGCCGCCGTGATCAACGCCGACCGCCGCTCACGCGATAGTTCGACGAACCGCTCCGACTCTGCGATCAGCGCATCGATCTTCGCAGTCTGCTCGTCGAGATACGCCACAATCTTTCGCTGCTCTTCGACCGGCGGACGCAGGAAGGGCGCCTCTCCCAACTCGTCGCGATTGACCTTGGGCATCTTCACTCGCAGAGATGCGAGCGTCGCGAACGCATGGAATGGACGGGCGAGCATGAAGTACATGAGGTACCGGTGGTCGTCGCCGCGCCGACTCGACATCGCATACATGTCTGCACTTGTCAGGCAGTCCTCCGTGGCCACAGCGACTTTGTTCAGCGCCGGCCTGATCTTCGAGTAAAGGATTTGGCCAGCATTGGCGAGGTACTTGCCGCTGTCGGCCCCTTGCTCCCGCGCGGTTTCCCGACCGACAATTCGCCCGGTCCCAGACTCGATGTGGTTCGGCGCGACCAGAACCATGTCAGCCCACGGGTCATCACGTGGGTCAACCTGACCGCCGTTCACGTCCATCTCTCGACTGAAGCGGCTGATAGTCCAGTGAGCGGGAACCGCCCCGAGGTACACATTGCCACTGTCAGCGAGCGCAGCGCCGTCAAGTCCGCGTGTCGCAGCCTGCGTGAGCACGACTGAGCGTCGCTCGCGGAGCATCGTGATCAGGCGCTGCTGCTCCTCGATGAGCGTGTCGATCCGGGCGGTCTCGCGGTCGAGGTAGGTGGCGATGGCCCGCTGCTCGTCCAGCGGGGGAACTAGCCACGGCGCATCGGCCAACTCCTCGCGATTGACCTTCGGCATCTTCACGCGCATCGAAATGATCGTCACAAACGTGTGAAACGGCCGCGCCAAGAAATAGTAGAGCGCGAATCGCGGCTCGACCCTGTCAAAGAATGACATTGCGTACATATCCGCACTGCATAGCGCTTGAGTCTCAGCAATCGCCGCCTTGTTGAGCACTGGTCGGATCTTTGAATACACAAGCTGACCCTGCTCGACAAGATATTTACCACTGTCGGCGCCCTGTGATTCTGCCGTTTCGATGCCAATAATCCGCCCTGTGTTGCTATCGATGTGATTGGGAGCGATCAGGGTCATACCGCACCAGGGCTCTTCTCGAGGATCTACCTGTCCACCGTTGATAACTGCCTCATAGCGGAAACGGCTGAGCTCCCAATGTGCTGGTATTTCGCCCAGCCACGGGGAGTTTGCTGACGTCATCTCGTCGTAGGGCTTCATCGGTCCTCGACTTCCTGGAGGAGGTCGAGAATCTTGGCGACCTGCTTCTCCAGGTCAGCGTCGATCTCGGCGAGCGGGCGGGGCGGAACGTACTTATAGAAGTGACGGGTGAAGGGGATCTCGTATCCGATCTTGATCTTGACCCAGTCGATCCAGGCGTCGGGGACGTGCGGCTGCACCTCGGCCTCGAAGTACGCCTGGATGACCTCGGTCTTGCCTGCTGGGCCAGCCGTTGAGCCGCCGTAGGCGAATGGGACGTTCTCGGTATCGCGTTTCTTGGTGTCCGGTTTGGGTTTGCCCTTCCGGTCGAGTACTGGCTGGCCAGACTCGTCGAGGAGAGGGCGCTCGACGGTTATGGTCCAGTAGCCGAACTCGTCGTTGCACAGCACCTTGGAGTAGTCGGGGTCGGCGTTGGTGAAGTCGTCGTACAACTTCACTACCTTGGCACGGTCCTCTTCACTGAGCTCACGGTTCTTGGCGCCGAGGTTCTTGCGCATCTTTGTCCAGAACGACGAACCGTCGATGAGCTGGACCAGGCCCTTGCGGTGAGGGTGCTTGGTGTTGTCAAGAATCCAGATGTAGGTGGCGATTCCGGTGTTGAAAAACATGTTGGTCGGCAGCGCGACGATCGCATCGACCAGATCGTTCTCCAACAGCCACCTACGAATGTTGGAGGGACCAGAGGCGGCGGCACCGTTGAAGAGTGGCGAGCCGTTCATGACGATGCCGACCCGGCCGCCGCCGTCCTCCGGAGCACGCATCTTGTGGGCCAAGTGGAGCAGAAAGAGCATCTGCCCGTCGGAGGTCGACGGTAGGCCGGGGGCGAACCGACCGTAGGGGCCCGCTTCGTCACGCTCTTTTGCGACCACCTTGGCGTACTGCTTCCAGTCGACGCCGTAGGGTGGGTTGGACATGCAGAAGTCGAATTGGCGGCCCTGGAACGCGTCATCGGTCAGAGTGTTGCCGAAGGCGATGTTGGACGCGTCGTGGCCCTTGGCCAGCAGGTCGGACTTGCAGATCGCATAAGACTGCGGGTTGTACTCCTGGCCGTACAAGCTCAGCTTCGCGTCGGGGTTCTGATCGAGCAGGTGTTCCTCGGCCAGCGCGAGCATGCCGCCGGTGCCCGCGGTGGGGTCGTAGAGCGTGCGGACGATGTCGGCCTCGGACAGGTCGGCGTTCTTCTCAGCGAAGAGCAGGTCGACCAGCAGTCGGATGGCGTCGCGCGGGGTGTAGTGGTCGCCGGAGGTTTCGTTCGCGGCCTCGTTGAACTTGCGGATGATGTACTCGAACGCATCGCCCATGTCGGCGTTGGAGACGACGTCGGGATGCAGGTCGATGTTCTTGAAGGACGTGACGACTTCGCGCAGGAGCTCTGCCTTCTCCAGGGCGAGGATCTCTTTCTTGAAGTCGAAGTATTCGAACACGTCGACATCGGGCGAGAACCGGTCGATGTAGTCGGCCAGGTTGTCCGCGAGCCCGTCGGCGTCAGCCAGCAGGTTGACGAAAGAGTAGTTCGACGTGTTGTAAAACCGTCGGCCAGTGGCCTTCTTGACCTCGATCCTGAGCCTGTTCGGGTTGTCGTGTCTCACCGCCAGGGCGCGCACCTTTTCGCGGTCGGGCTCGAGGATGCAGTCGAGGCGGCGCAGGATCGTGAGCGGAAGGATCACGTTGCCGTACTGGTTGGGCCGGTAGGGACCCCGAAGCTGGTCGGCGATCTTCCAGATGAAACTACCGAGGTTGCTCACAAAACTCCTAACGAGGCTCACTCGACGATGAATGGTGGACGCCCAGTGCGAGCTAGTGCACGCCGCCCGAACAGGCGCGCACAGTCTGCAGCTGCCAACGTTTCACGAGAACATCTTTGCAAATCACGGCACCCGACGTGGCACGAAGGCGGCAGCGGTGACCGGATCATCGAGAACGGCTCGCTCACCGCGTTGCTGCGGTTGGCCTCGGGAGGCCTCCCAGTTCCGCAGGTTCCCTGCGCCGGCATCCTGGCCGGTCTGCTTAGAGCTCGCGAGGGGAGCCGGCAGCACGATCACGCGGACCTCCTCGATACACCAGTCATTAACGCCGATCTGTGCGAAGCCACGTCGGCAGTCACGTTGCTGTGGTGATGCTGACAGGAACGTTGATTTGCTGGGCGACAGGCGTCCAGACGTCGACATCGAGAGCGGGCGTCTCGATCGAGAGGATCAGGGCGTAGCGGGCACCATCCTCGCTGCGGTCGCGTGCCTTGTTCTCCTTCCACCAGCCGGTCACCGGGAATACGGCTAGAGCGCCGCGCTGGGCGAGGTCGGCGGCGTTGCCGGTCCAAATGTCTGTGTGCAAGGACCCTGGTGCGCGCTGGTGATCAGGGCCGAAGAACCACTCGCCGGTGTCTTTGCTGGAGCTGGCTCGTTTCTCGTCTTCAGCCAGCGCCTTCTCGTTGATCCGCTTCTGAAACTCGGTGTTCGATTCGGTCGCCCGGCGAAGGTCGAAGCGAAGACCGTGGGAGGCGTAGCTATAGCGACGCTGCCAGCCGCGCCGACCGGGGTTGGGTTCGATGAAATACGACAGAGTGACCCGCAGGCGGACCTGCGCTTCGCCGAGATCAGCGAGGACTTCGGTGGGCCACGGCAGGTCGTGAAAGTGGATTTCGCGCATGGCGCCGGCGGCGAAGGGATGGATGGTGTCCTGCGCGATGAGAGTCAACGCGTCGGTGGCGCTGCGGGTGGCCCGCGCGAGGTCCGGGACCCCCATGCCGTAGCGGCGGTGAAAAGCGATGCGGGGTCCCTTCGTCTTGCTAGCCGGGAATCGGGCCTTCATCACGGGTGTCCACTCGGCGGAGTGCACGATCAGCGCCCGCACGGTCTCCGGCCACAGCGCCGGGTACTCGGCCATCACCGACGCTGACAGCGCTGCGGCCTGGGCGGTGGCGGCACTGGTGGCGTGGGTAGTGGTCAGCAGGCGTGTGGTTCCGATGGGCGCGTTGGTGGTCAGGATCTGCAGGTTTGGCGGTGTGTCGAACATGGTGCCGTCCGGTGAGCGGGCCACGTTGCCGCCTTCAAGCACGACATCGGGTTTAACTGGCCAGGCGCGGCTGAACGCCACCGAGGTGCGGCTGAACGGCGACAGTTCGCCTCGTGGTGCCCAGGGCGTCCATCCAGCGAAGTCGACGGCGGCACCGGTCATGGTGTCTAGTTCGGTGAACGCACCGACGGTCAGGACGTTCCACGCCTGGGCAGGGTCTTCCACCGGTTCAAGGTCACTACGGTCGAGGTGCTCGTCACCGGGATGCCAGGACCGCACGTTGCCCGCCGACACGACGAACAGGCGCTTCGCGGCGTGGTCGGCGTCGTCGAGGAACACCAATCCATCCTCGTCAGCGAGGACGCTGCGACCGGCGGCGAGTGCGTCGAGACTGGCCGACCAGGATGATGGCTGCCCGGACGCAGGCTGGGTTGCCGCACCGTTCGTCGATGTCGCCACAGGTGCAGTGACGGCAAGTGAGTAGACCCGGCGGCGGTTCGGTGCCTGGATCTCGGCTTGGCTCGTTCCGGCCGCGGTGACCGCGCCGTAGAGGTCGGGGGCGTTCTGCTGTGGCGGCGGCGGGAGCAACTTGACCGACTCCAGCCGATGGCGTAGCCGCAGCGGCTGTGGTGACCCCAGGGCTTGGCCAAGGTCGCCATACAGGGCGAGGCCGGCCATCTCGGTGCCGTGCCCCCGGTCGTCGTAGACCGGCCACGACGGGTCTGCGGCGTGGCAGTCCTCTCGAGGTAACGAGGCCTGCAGCAGGGGATGTTCCTGGTAAACGCCGCTGTCGATGACACAGACCGCAGGTGCCTCTGGACCGGCGGATTCTAGCCTCTCCACGAGGTCGCCGATCCAGGCGGTCTGGTCGGTCGCGTCCGTTTCCGCCAGGAACTGTATCGGGTCGTGCGGCCGGCGCAGCTCGGCCAGATCGTCGAGAACGTCGACAGCGGTGGCGAGCTGGTCGACGGTCGCTTCAACCAGCATTACCGTCCGGTCCCCGAATCCAAGGCTGCGAGAACCGGTACGCAGTCCGGTGGCCGAAGCGAACTCACGAAATCGGCTCACCTCGTTCCCGTCGCGCCGCCGCAGCCACGCCTCCCACCAGAACAGCTGGCCCGGCTCCGGGAACTCGGCTGGTGGGTCAGTCCACAACGCCGCAATCGACGCCGTCCGCACTGCCTGAACACGATCCACGAGATCCCGATTGCGGGGCTTCACGTCATGCACAGTTTCGAGGTATTGCGTGATCCGGTCCAGGAAGTGGTTGAGCTTGCCCTGCGGGACGAACACGGTGGCTCGTTCCACGGTGACGCCGTCGCCGAGGTCGACCTCCTGCACCGCGCACAGCTCCGGGTGGACGGCACCTTGCTGGGGGTCGAGCTTCTCAAGGGCGAGGTGCACCCCGGGAAAGCTCTCGAAGCTGACGTAGACGCCGTCGACCGCACCTTCGACCTGCACATCGCGCTGACGCCGTCGTACCTCGGCGTCGGCGTCGACCTGACGGAGGGCGTCGTGCAACTGCTGGCCGTGTTGGCGCCGGTTCGCCGGCACGGGAACTGCTTGCCCCTTGATCGCGCGCGGCGGCGGTGAGTAGTCAGTAGCCTGCGCTGGGGACGGGATGAACAGATGGGGGCGATCGCGAGGTTCTGGCATGACGGTTCCGCGGGTCAACCGAGCAGGTGCTGGCGCCGCTCCTGCAGCGCTGCACAAAGGCTCGTC
Organism: Amycolatopsis sp. NPDC089917; assembly: GCF_040684635.1. Lineage (NCBI taxonomy): Bacteria > Bacillati > Actinomycetota > Actinomycetes > Pseudonocardiales > Pseudonocardiaceae > Amycolatopsis > Amycolatopsis sp. NPDC089917. The sequence continues at coordinate 127,386 of NZ_JBFBGL010000005.1, forward strand.
GTGGTGACCCGGCCGTCGCCGGCCAGGATCGCTTCCTTGGCCGCCAGATCCGCGGCGATGGTGATCTCGCCGTGGCTGAGACCGTCGGCAGCCGCGTCGACCTTCGACCAGCTCAGCCGGTCGGTGGGGACGTTGGCCAAGCGGGTCCGGATCACGTCACGCACGACCTCGCCAGCAGGCAGCGGATAGTCGATCACCGCGTCGAACCGGCGGAACATCGCCCGGTCCAGCAACTGCGGGTGGTTGGTTGTGGCCACCAGCAGGCTGTCCGAAGTATCGACTTCGAGGAACTGCAGGAACGAGTTCAGCACCCGTCGGATCTCGCCCACGTCGTTGCCAGCGGCGCGGTCACCCGCGAGGGCGTCGACCTCGTCGAACAGGTAGACACCGCGGGTCTCCGACAACGCGTCGAAGATCAGCCGTAACTTCGCGGCTGTCTCCCCCATGAACTTGGTGATGAGTCCGTCGAGCCGGATCATGAAAAGGGGAAGCCGTAGCTCGCCGGCCAGTACATGTGCCGACATGGTCTTACCGGTTCCCGGTGGGCCTGTGAGCAGCAACCGGCGCAGAGGTTGGAAGCCGTGCGACCGGAGGCGGTCACTTTGCCGTTGCTCCAGCAGTACGCGTGCGAGGCGTTCCCGAACGCTCTCGTCAAGCGCCAGGTCAGCGAGGAGGTTCTGTGGGTAGGTGACCGACAGCAGCTGCGCCAGCTCGCCGCGCGGCTGCACCACTGGGACAGGGCGCGTCGCCGTCGAGTTACGGCCTTGCTGTGCCCGCAGCGTGTCGACAAGGTCCCGCAGATCCTGGGCGAACCGGTTCTGTCCTTGCCGCGCCGCACCGGCAGCCACCTGCAGGGCCACAGAGTAGAAGCGGGTGTCGTCCCCTTCCGCATGGCTCTTAACCATGGCCTTTACCTGGTCAGCCGTCGCCACGACCTCACCTCCCTCCCGCGAGTAAGCACTGTATTCGACCATAGCGCTCCCGGCAGACGGTGCAGCCCAGTAATTGTTCCAATGTGTGACTGGCCCATCACCAGCTCAGCAGAGGCAGTCAGCTGCGATCCGGGCGGTGCAGGAATGAAGGCCTGTGTCACGCGGCGGGGGTGGCGCTTGCTCCGAGACTTTGGCGGTATTCGAAGGCCTCGGGGTCGTCGCGGTAGTCCAGGAGGTTGCCGGTGAGGTTGGTCAGCAGGGTTTTGACTTCTGCCGGAGTGGCGTGGAAGTACTCCCGGCGCCGATTGACCCGGTTGAGGCGTCGGTCCTCGAGTTGGGTGTGCAGCTGGTGCTCGATGCCGACGGCGTCGGAAGAGAAGAACAAGGCATGCACGTCGAAGCGGAACGGCACAGACGCGGAGCCGAGCTCGCGTACCCGCTCCATCGGTTCGAGGCGTCGGGTCATACCGATCTTCACGACGCCGGGCCCGAAGGAGCCGATGTTGCTGATCACGTAGACGTAGCCCGCGCGGATGTTCGCCTCGCGCTGCTCGATGCCGTCCAGCGCGGCTGTGATGTCGGCCAGCTTGGCCTCGAGCTCGGCGATGCCCTGCAGATCGCCGCTGTCGCGGAGGGCGGCGATGGCGTTGAGGTAGTGGGTTCGCTCCTTGAGCAGCCGCTCGTGCTCACGGCGGTACTCTGCCAGCGCTTTCGCCTCCTCGCGCAGGGCGGCGCGGTGCTCGCGCTCTTCTTCCTTCTCTTGTTGCTTCTTAGCCAGATAGTCGGCGGTCAGTTCCAGCTCCCTGACCCGGGTCTGGTGGTAGGCGGGACTGATCCGGATCGAAGCCATGGCACCGAGTTTCTCGATGGTGCGGACCGCGGTCTCCAGGCGTTTGATCGCCGACGGGAGGTTGCCGGCCCTGAGCACGCGGACACAATTCTCGGCTTCGGCGTTGTAGGCGCGCAGCATCAGCTTCGACAGATCGCCGACGAACTTGCGGCCCTTGGCCACGGAGTTGTTGTACTGGAACGTGTCGGAAGACTCGACGGCGGTCTTCGCCTTGGTCATGTCCTTCACCGCCGTCTTGAGCCGATCGAGTTCGGCTTTGTATGCCTCGGCGTCGGCGAGCACGTGCCGGTATTGGTAGATGCCGACCTGCTGGAGCAGCCGGACGTCGTCGGTCTCGACCACCTCGGCGCGCAGCTCGGCCAGCTGTGCCTGGAACCGGGCGAGGTCGCTGGTCATGGCCGCGGTTTCCTGCCGGTAGCGGTCCTGCCCGGTCTGCAGCCGCTGGGCTAGCGCGGCGATTTCCTGCTGCCGCTGGACTGCGTCGAGCGCACCCAGACGCTGCAGTTCCTGGCGCAGTGCAGCGTTCTCCCGCAGCGCCGCGTCGAGTTCTTCCTGCCGCTTGCGACCACCAAACACCCGCGTCTCCCCTCGTCGGTTCCGGACCCGGCGGAGACGGTTCGCGCCGTCGCCGCGTGACACCCTCAGCGCTATCAGGTGCCCCGAAGGTGTTGATCTTGTCCGCCCGGATGTTGAAGTGTGCCCGACGCGGGCTGACCGAGGTACCGCCGCACGGGGCGCCCGACGGCAGCCCTGGCACGTTCGAGGCTAGAGGAGGAAGGGAGGGGCACGTCACTGCTGCTTCGACTGCTCAACCTCGGGCTCCCCAGCCTTAACACACTCGCAGCGGCGATCCGCAGCTCATCCGCGAAGCACTTCAGTTCATCGTCGTTCGGACGCTCGGATACTGGCCCGACACAGCTGAGCGCCAAACGAAACATCTGGCAACAGGTCAACAACTTCCACGGCTGAATACTCCTACGGCCGCAAACCAGCAGGCTTCACGCGATGAGCCCGACCTGAAGGCCGCCATACGGCTCCTGATAGTCGTCTGCGTCCAGTTCGCCGCTGGCCCCAGGCCCATTAGCTGAAGTCGCTCAAGAAGCTTCGCCACGTAGCGCGTGTCCCCCTGATGGCGGCCTTTGACAAGCACGAGGTCATCACAACGGGTACGCGACGTCAGCTCGGCCCCGTTGACGTCATTCCGGACGGCTTGCAACTCGCGAAGTTGCAGCGTACTTCGCGAAGGTGGTGTCGGTTCCCGTCGCCGTGCTGACTGTTGATCCTGTCCAAGACATCGAATCGGAGCAGCGCCTTGTTGAACTGGGCCAGCTCAGCGGACTGCCGCAGTCACGCCACCGCGTCGCCGCAGCTCGCCCCTTAGTGCGGGCGAACGCGTCCGCGGGTCGGTCGAATTTGGGCCGAGCCAGACCGTATTCGCCTGCCACGACCAAGATCGCGACTTAGGGCAACTGGAACACCCCACCGCACCTGTCCGGGTAGTCTCTCGTGGGAGGCTGTCGCGACAGTCGACGACGAGGGGGAGCGGATGGCGCAGATCCCATACAAAGCCGTTCGTTTCGATGCCTACCCGCCCACGAAAAAGCTCATCCGCGGCGCGAAGGGCATGGACAAGACCGGCCAGGTTACCGTGTCCAGCACCGACCTCGCGGCCTATGCAATAGGTGTCGGCGATCCGGCAGTCTTCGGCACGAGCTCGAGCAGGCCTTGGATTGAGCTCGTCTGGCGTGCGTCGATGGCGCTGAGCAGCGTCGATGAACGCAACGATCACTTCGTAAAAAGTGGCTCGTATGACCGCCTGGACCCTAGCGAAAAGTCCGCGGTGAGCTACTTTCTCGGCATGACTCAATGTGCTGCGATGGCGGATCGGGTTCTTGGTGCGAAAGTGACAGTTCACGTCGACTCGTTCCTTCGCATGCTCGGGGTAAAACTACCGAATAAGTCTCGGCCTGATCTTGTCGGATATTCCAATCCCCCGAGTGGTGTCGGCACCCCTGGAGGTTTCCTTTTCGAAGCTAAAGGCCGAACACGTGGGTTCTCCAGGAGGGTTGTAGAATCAGCCATTAAACAGCTTGGGAAAACGCCGAAAGAAGTACTCCGGCTAGTATCGCCAAAGGCAGTATTCGCAGCGTCTCTCGCGTACTTCGAGCCCGCGGTCCGAGGTGGTGCTGAGATCTGGCAGAGCTACTTGGAGGACCCGCCTCCGCCCCGCAGGGCTGCTTCAAATCATCCTGGCGATGAAGAGTACTGTGGGTTGGTCGTGGTCAGCCAGCTTTTCCCCGTCTACCGGGCCATGTCCGGAATTGGCGAGTTATCAGATCAATTTGCTGTCACGGAGCGAGACGGACTGATGACTGCGCGACTGCCGCTTGAGGGCGCTTCGGTCGGGATTCCTGTGGAGTTGTATGAGATGCTCGCTCAAGTCGACGCCCCGCTAAGAGACAGCCGTCAACGAGAACGTCTCACTCGCTCGGTCTGGGAGGTGGTGAGCGAACCCGCGTACCCCCATCGGTTTACGGATCTCGCATACACTGGGGAGCGCCTCTCGGTGCTCAGTTCGGGCCTATCGTTCTTTATGGCCGTACCGACCGAGAACGATATAGCTTAAATGGTCTTGCAGTGCGCGACCTGCTCATAGCTAGATCAGCAGAGGCTGTGCACAGCGACCGAGGTACTGCGGCAGTTGACGCACATGGCTACGTCGAGCCGGATCCTGGCCGTTTCGGGTTTAGCGTCGGCATTCTCGGCAGGGGCTGGCCAGAGCCGAAGCCCCATCCCTCTCACCAGCACCGGCCCCAGGGACGCCTGCACCCACGGAACCTGCGAAGACGACATCCGAAGCGCCGGTACTAACGTCGATCCCAGCTCTGGACAGCCAATCCCGCCGACTGCGCCTCGCGACTCGAACCAGCAAGAGCCGACGCCATCGTCCACAGTCGTCAAGCCTGAGCCGTTCCAGGGTCGCGTCGACCGCTGATGCGCCGCTCGCAAACCTCCGCAAGCCCAGACGCGTTCCTCGGTGCCATGCGCCCGTCCGCGCAGTACGGCGTGCTCGGCGATATCGCGGCAGCCGCAGGCTTGGTGCCACCGATGACGTACAAGCGCGTCGCGATCTCGGCACCATGTCGGAACCCTGACGTTCGCCGCCGAGACGGCGGCGCGCACCGAATCCGAATCGCGCTGTCTCTGGTCATCTGGCAACGGACGACGCCCTCCAGCGTGCCGTCCGGTTCGGACGGGTTCACAGTCGATTGTGTCCGAACTGATCGAAAGCGAGGTGCGGCATGTCGACAAAGGGCGTGTTCAAACGGTGCGGCTGCCGGTGCCCGGTGACGGGGAAGCAGTTGGGTGCACGTTGTGGTCGGCTGGATGAGCCGGAGCATGGATCGTGGTGGTTCGCGCTCGAGGGCTTGCGGGCTGCGGACGGATCTCGTTCACGGGTGCGTCGCGGTGGCTACGCTTCGGAGGAGGCCGCGAAGACCGCCCGAGAGCAGGTCGCGGCGACCGCGAAGGGGATCGGGCTGACGACTGGCCACTGGCTGGAGTGCTGGATCCGCAACGTCCGGCTACGTCCCAGTACGCGCCGGAACTACCGGCAGCATGTCGTCACTTATCTGATCCCGCAGCTGGGTGATCTACCTTTGGCGACGCTCAGCGTGAGCGACGTGCAGAAGGCATTCACCGCGATCGCGGCAGGGAACGGCTCCCGGTACGGACGGCTGGCCCCGTCGACGGTGGCGCGGGTCCGGGCGACGTTGAGTTCGGCGTTGACTGCCGCGGTGGGGCAGGGGCTTCTGACGCACAACCCTGCACGAGGTCGGGAGATCGAGCTCCCGGAAGTGGTGAGGCCGCGGCCGTTTGTGTGGACTGAGACGCGGGTGGCGCGCTGGCGGGCGACGGGATGGCGCCCGGGGCCGGTGTGCGTGTGGACGCGAGAGCAGACGATTGAGTTCCTTAAGGCCATCACCGGACACAAGCGCTACCTGTACTACCACCTCGTGGCCGTGACCGGCCTGCGTCGCAGCGAAGCCGCCGCGTTGCGCGAGGTCGATGTCGATCTGCGCCACAACGAGCTGTTCGTGATCACCAGGCCGGATCCCGGCGAGCAGGTGGACGGTGACGGAAAGCTGAAAAGCCAGCACAGCACCCGGACCATCGCGCTTGACCATGTCACCGCCGGCTTGGTGCGGCGCTACCTCGCAGCTCGAGCCGCGGCCCCGGCAGGGCCAGGCGGAGAGGGCTACCTGTTCACCACCCCGGCGGGGATGCCATGCCGACTCGACCTGTTCACCCACGAGTTCGAAGACCTACTGGCCGAGCGCACGAGCCTCCCGCCGATCCGGTTGCACGACCTCCGTCATGGCGCGGCCTCGTTGTCACTGGCAGCGGGTAACGATCTCAAGCATGTCCAGGAGATGCTCGGACATGCTTCCATGTCCTTCACCGCTGATTACTACGTCTCGCTCTACCCGAGCACCCGCCACGAGGCGGCCGAGAGGATCGGGGCGTCCCTGTTCGCGGCGCCGGCCGGTCGCATGCACCGGGCCCGGATCCCGCTCCGTTGCCGACGAGTGGCGGGCAGTGCCGTCCGATGCCCACGTAGGCCAGCAGCTGCCGCGAAAATCTGAACCCGCGGACGGCAAATCCGCGGGTTCGTCCCTTCGCTGACGATCAAGTATCAACCGTGAGCTGGGGAAACAGGACGTGTGGCTGCTGCGACGCGGCGCTGCAGGTCTCCGATTGGGCTCCATTGCTCACGCCGTGCTCAGCCAGGCCCCGTTCCGGCAGCGTCCGGCCACACTCGCGGACACACCACGTTCGGCGAAGACAGATGCGGGAGTGGACGCTGAGCGGGCACGACCATCCGCTGCTGACCAGCGCTTTCCCTGTAGCATCCGACCAGGCCTGGCGACTGTTGACCTAAGCTAGGAGCCGGACCTGGCACGCAAACTGGTGGCCTCGGACACACAGCGGACCACACGGATTTCTCAAACCTGAGCAAAGATCATCAAACCCACCGTTTTCGCAGGTCAAACGGGGTGTTGGAGTGGGCCGCCTGGGGCTCGAACCCAGAACCTACGGATTAAAAGTCCGCAGCTCTACCAATTGAGCTAACGGCCCGTGCGGGCGAGTCTAGTAGACCGCCGCCGACCACCAGGATGGCGGGGCCGCCGCCCGAGCGCCACGGAATTGTCGGGGGTGTCTGCCAGGGTCGAGGGCATGGACACGATCCCTGACGAGAACTACTCGCCCAGTTGGGAGGGTGACCGCCTGGAGTCTCCGCGCGTGGCGAGCGAGCGCGAGATCCTGACGTCCTCGCTGGACTGGCATCGTCGCACCTTCGAGCTGAAGTGCGAGGGGCTGACGCCGGAGCAGATGGCGCTGCGGTCGGTGGAGCCGTCGAGCATGTCGCTGCACGGGCTGCTCAGGCACCTCACCGGCACCGAGCGCTGGTGGTTCCGCGTGCAGTTCGCGGGCGAGGACGTTCCGCTGCTCTACTACTCCGACGATCGGCCCGAGCAGGACTTCGACGACACGGACGGCGACGTCGAGGCCGCGTGGGCGGCGTGGCGCGAGGAGTGCGCGCGGTCCAGGGAGATCGTCGCGGCCGCTTCGCTCGACGACACGGGCACGAGCCGCCGCGACGGGGAGCCGTTCTCGCTGCGGTGGCTGCTGACGCGTCACATCGCCGAGTACGCGCGCCATGACGGCCACGCCGACCTCCTGCGCGAGCGCATCGACGGGAGGACAGGCCACTGAAACCTCAGGGTGCGATGCTGGGCCGATGAACGCCGATCCCGATTCCGGCCTCCTCTCCCCGGTCCGCGCCGGCACGCCCGCCGAGGCGGCGACGGGTGATCTCGCCTGGCTGCGGGCCTTGCTCGACACGGAGGCGGCGCTCGCCAGGGCGCAGGCTGCCACCGGGCTCATCCCTCGGGAGGCCGCGGCCGCGATCACTGACGCGGCCGCGACAGTCGAGATCGACGTGGTCGCGCTGGCGAGGGCGGCGCGCGCGACGGCGAACCCGGTCGTGGGGTTGATCAAGGAGCTGACCGAGGCGGCCGGGACGGAGTACGTCCATCGCGGCTCGACCAGCCAGGACATCTTCGACACCGCGATGATGCTGGTCGCCGCGCGGACACGGGCGCTCATCACGGCCGACCTCGAAGCGACGGCGAGCGCGTTGGCGGAGCTCGCCCGCGCGCATCGCGACACGATCATGGCCGGGCGCACCCTCACCGCCCACGCGGTCCCGACCACGTTCGGGCTCAAGGCGGCGGGGTGGCGTCAGCTGACGCTCGACTCGCTCGACAGGCTGAACCGCGTCGTCCTGCCGGTCTCGCTCGGTGGCGCGGCGGGTACGCGGGCCGCGTACGCCGAGTACGCCCGTCTCGCGGAGCTGCCCGACGGCTATCCTCAGCGGCTGCAGACGGCCTTCGCCGAAGAGACCGGTCTCGCCGAGACCACGCTCCCCTGGCACACGCTCCGCACCCCGACGGCCGACCTCGCGGCGGCCCTGGCGTTCACCGCCGCCGCGCTCGGGAAGATCGCGGTCGACGTCCAGTTCCTGACCCGCAACGAGGTCGGCGAGGTCGCCGAACCCGCGGGCGAGGGCCATGGCGGTTCTTCGGCGATGCCGCACAAACGCAACCCGGTGCTGGCGACGCTGATCCGCTCGGCCGCGCTGCAGGTCCCGGTGCTGGCCACCGGCGTCACCCAGGCCCTGGTCTCCGAGGACGAACGGTCCGCGGGCGCGTGGCACGCCGAGTGGCAGTTACTGCGGGAATGCCTGCGGCTGACCGGCGGCGCCGCGCACACGGCGGCCGAACTCGCGCGCGGTCTGGCCGTCGACGACGGGCGCATGCGCGGGAACCTCGGCCTCACGCACGGCCAGATCGTGTCCGAGCGGCTCTCGACCGTGCTCGCCCCGCTGCTCGGCAAGACGCGCGCCAAGGAGGTCCTCGGGCACGCGTCCAAGCTCGCTCTGGAGCAGGACAAGCCCCTCGTCGAGGTCCTTTCCGGCCTGCCGGAGATAACCGGAGTCCTCCCTGCGGAATCCCTGGCCGACCTGCTGGATCCCGCGAGCTACACCGGTTCGGCCGGGGTGCTCACGGACGCCGCGCTGGAGGCCCGCGAAGAAAATCCGTGAACTCCTTGAACCGGTCCCGCACCGGCCCCGTGTAGGGGGTGCAAGCTCACCGCGCCGAGCCGCGGAACCCCTACGGACAAGGAGAAATCCCATGCTTCGCAAGCGTTTCGTCGTCGCAGCGGCGTCCGCGGCCGCGGGCCTGGTGGCGCTGTCGGCCTGCTCCGGCGGCACCGAGACGGCGGCGCCCGCCGTCGCCCCCGCCGCCGCGGTGGCCGGGGCGGGCGGGAACGCCCCCGCGGCCAAGGGTGAGACCAAGGTGGCCGTGGCCGAAGCCGGGAATCTGGGCCAGATACTCGTCGACAAGGACGGGTTCACCCTGTACCGCTTCGACAAGGACAGCGCGAAGCCGCCGAAGTCCAATTGCGACGGTGACTGCGCGAAGGCCTGGCCGCCGGTGCTCGCCGAGGGTGAGGTCCGGATCGAAGGTGTGGACCAGTCCATGGTCGGCGAGCTGACCCGTGCCGACGGCCGCAAACAGGTCACCGTCGGCGGTTGGGCGCTTTACCGCTACGCCAAGGACGCCAAGGCGGGCGAGACGAAGGGGCAGGGTGTCGGCAGCACCTGGTACGCCGCGAACGCCAAGGGAGGCAAGGCGGGCCAGGCGGCCAAGGAGACCGAAGCGGCTCCGGCCGAACAGAAAGACGCCGTCACGAAGCTGGTCGCGAGCAACGTCAGCGGCATCGGACCGGCCATTGTGGACAAAGACGGCTTCACCCTCTACATGTTCACCAAGGACAAGAAGAACAAGCAGCCGACCTGTAACGGCGACTGCGCGAAGGCCTGGCCGCCGGTGCTCGCCGAGGGCGACGTCCAGCTCGAAGGCATCGAGCAGAAGCTGCTCGGCCAGGTGAAGCGTGCGGACGGCACCATGCAGGTCACCGTCGGCGGCTGGCCGGTCTACCGCTACGCCAAGGACGCGAACGCCGGTGAGGCGAACGGGCACGGCGTCGGCGGGACCTGGTTCGTGATCGAGCCCGCCGGCTGCAAGAGCTCCGCGCCGGCGAAGAACAAGGCGGCCCAGAGCGGGAACGCCGCTCCCAAGAAGGAAGAAGGCGCTCCCGCCCAGACCGGTGGTTCGGAGTATGGCTACTGAGTCGGTAGAGACCTAGTGGGCGAGGCCCGGCGGTCGCTCTTCCCGAGCGACGGCCGGGCTTTTCTCATGCTTCGGCCGCCCTGAAGTGTCGGGGACGGGCTGGACGACCGTGGTGCTGTCGGCGCGGTCCGCGACCACGGTTTCTTCTTCCTCCTCCGGCAGCAGCACCTTGTGCCGCGCGGGCAGGAACGCGATCACCAGCCCGAGCGCGGCGAGGCCGAGGTGCAGCCAGTTGTCCGGACCGTTGAGGTTGAACGGGTTACCCGCCTGTGAGACGGGGTTCGTCGAAACGGTCCCGGTGATCATGAGCCCCCAGACGAACAGCGCCCCGAAGGCGATGAACGTCAGGAAACCGAAGACCCGGGACCGGCCCGAGCCGAAGGTCAGCAGAAGACCGATCGCGCCCAGCAGGACGAATCCGAGGTTGTAGAGCGGATTCACCGAGATCCCGAGAACGGTCGCGTCGCTGCGGCCGATGAAATCGGCGAACCCGGTCCGGGTGAAGCCCACGATCCCGAACACCAGATATGCCAGGCTCGCGAGCCCGGCGAGGACCTGCGCGGGCTGGAGTCCCGCCGTCCGGATACGAGCGCGTTGTGCACGTGCCATTGCTCCGCCTTCCAGAGTTGGCCACCTAAATTCACGCTGGGGGTCACATACCCCGGTGATCTCCCGGACAAACCGGAAAGTCGGCCACTGACGACACCGCGCGTCCGGGGCGTCACGGAGCCCGAGCTCAAACGAGACCTGCGTCACACGAATGGCCCAGCCGCGAACACGAACGGGTGATCCGGCCAACAAGTCGTGTGGGCAAGGTGAGCGGAGTCTTTCTTCTGGTGGGGCTGTGCCTGGGGGCCATCGCGGCGATGCTGCTGTTTCCGTCGTCACGACCCGAGCCGGCCTCGGTCGCGGTCGCGGCGTCGGGGGCCACGGCGATGACCGTCGAAGAAGAGCCTGTCGATTCCCCGAAGCCGTCCGCCTCGGCGGCGCCAGGGTCGCCGGCGTCCTCGAAGTCCGCCGATCCCGGCAAACCACCGTCGACCGTCGATGTACCGGCTCTCGCGGAACTCGTCCCCGACGGCCAGGTCAGCGTCGTCGTCTACGACCGGACTGCCAAGAAGAACACGGTTTCCCTCAAGGCAGAACGTTCCTACACCTCTGCGTCGCTCGTGAAACTCCTCATCGCGCTGGAGGCGCTGCAAGCGGGCACGCCGTCGGCCACCGTGCAGCGGATGCTTTCGGTCAGCGACGACGACATCGCCAGCAGTCTGTGGACCGCGCACGGCGGACCCGCCATCGTCACCCGCTGGGCGGCCAAGATCGGCCTCGGCGGCACGCGTCCGCCCGAGGACCCCGGTCGCTGGGGCGACACCCGGATCACCGCCGCGGACATCGCGAAGATCTATCGCTATCTGCTGGAACAGGCGGGCGCGGGCACCCGGGCGACGATCCTGCGCGCGCTGAGCGGCGCGACGGAGAACGGCTCCGACGGGATCCGCCAGTACTTCGGCATCCCGGACGGCGTCGGCGACCTTCCCTGGTCGATCAAACAGGGCTGGGCGTGCTGCCGCGGCTCCCGGATCCTGCACAGTTCCGGCGTGGTCGGGAAGGACGACCGCTACATCGTCGTGGTCCTGACGTCGCAGCCGTCTTCGACCACCTATACCGGCGCCGGGAAACGGGTGACCGCGGTGGCGAAAGCGCTGCTCCCCGCGTTGGACCCGGATTGATGCCGCTATTGACGACCTGTAAACAAGGTGGGACAGTGGCCTGACGCCGCTCTTCCGGGAGGTCGTCATGAGCACCGAAGCCCGCCTGCCCACCGCGACCCCGCTGGGCCCGGATTCCGTTGCCTGGCAAGTGGTCGGCGACCGGAGGCTGCTGCTCGGCGCCGGGACGGCGTTGCTGCTGCAGGTCGCGCATCCGGTGGTCGGCGCCGGCGTCCACGACCACTCCGACTACACCGAAGACCCGTGGGGCCGCCTCGACCGGACCATCGATTCGTTGCTGTCGCAGGTTTTCGGCGGCCGGGAAGCGGTCGCGGAGGCCGAGCGGCTCCGCGAGCTGCACAAGGCGATCAAGGGCGTCGACCATCATGGCGAGCGCTATCACGCGCTGAATCCCGAAGCCTATTGGTGGGTGCACGGATCGACGTTCTGGGCGACCCTCCGCCTGCAGGAAGTCTTCATCAAACCCCTGCCGCACGAGGAAAAACGCCGCTTCTACGCGGAATGGCGACGCCTCGGCCTGATCCTCGGGCTCCGCGAGCACCACATGCCGGAAGACCTCGAAGGATTCGAGGCTTACTTCGACGACGTCGTCGCGAACCGGCTCGAAGACAACCACACGGTGCGGGAACTGCTCGACTCGATCACCATGCGGGACACCCCGCCGCCACCGTGGTGGTTCCTGCCGGAAGCCTTGTGGCGTCCGGTGAGGCCGGCGGGCGGGAACGTGCTGACCCTGTGCGCGATCGGCCTGCTGCCCACGGCGCTCCGCGACCGGTTGAGTCTCGAATGGACGGACGCGGACGAGCGTCGCCTCCGGCGGCTGGGCGCGGTCACGAAAACGGCCGGGAAACGGGTTCCCGACCGGCTTCGCTTGTACCCCAAGGCTTATCGCGCCAAGCGCGGTTGACTACTCGACGACGTCGACCAGCGCGCCCTTGGCACCCGTGTTCGGCAGGGGCCACGGCGTGACCCCGCCGTTGGAGACGATCTTCTTGTCCTGTGGCGCGCACGGCGCCACGGTCCGCGCGCCGATCCACGCCAGCACGTCGGGGACCTGCGCCTTGAAGGTGTTCATGTTGTGCCCGGCGTCCGGGATCCGCCACGACGAGAGCGTCGCGGGCGCGCGGACGGCCGACTGGATCTGGTCGATCGAGAAGCTTTCGAAGTTCTCCTTCTCCCCGGCGATCGCGAGGATGTCGACCGGCGCCGGGTGCTTCTGCAGGTTCAGCGAGACCGTGTTCGCGTCGATGATGTCCTGCCTGCCCTTGAACAGGTTCTCCGTCTCCGCGTCCACCGAAGCCTTGTAGTAACCACTGACGCTCGCCGCCTGGCCGTACCACTGCGGATGCCGGGTCACCAGGTTCATCGCGCAGTAGCCGCCCGAGGACCAGCCCGCCATCGTCCAGGCCTTGCGCTGCGGGTTGGCACCGAGCTTCTCGATCGCCCAGTCGCGGATGTCGGCGGTCAGGTAGGTGTCGTTGGCGGTCCCGTTGACCTCGTCGATGCACTCGGTGTCGTGACCGATCTTCGGCTTGCCCGTCGGGTCCGGGATGATCACCAGGGTCGGCGGGAGCACGTGCTTCGCGATGGCCGCGTCGAGTTTGGCGGGCAGTTCGTACGGGCCGGTGACCACTTCCGGGCCGGACGGGTAGTTCGGGATCCATTCGATCACCGGGAATTTGAGCGACCGGTACGCCTGGTCGTAGTACTGCGGCGGGAAGTACACGGAGACGTCGCGCGTGAGGCCGGTGCGCTTGCCCGCCACCGTCATGCGCACGACGGAGCCTTTGCCTTCCTTCGCCCGCACCGCCCCGGCGTCACGCAGCTTGTCGAGGTCGGAGCCGTTCTCGCCGGCGACAGCGTTGACATCGTCCCCGGAGTAGACCCCGGTGCCGAACAGGGCGCCGACCGTCGGGAAGAACCCGCCGATCATGTTCCCGCCCATGCCCGTGCTGACCACGATCAGCACCACGGCGACCAGGATCGTGCCGGTGCGGCCGATCACCTTGCGACGCCAGCGCTCCCAGAAGAACGGCACGGCGATGATCGCGAGCAACGCCAGCACCACGACGATGACGAGGTTCAGCGTGGAATCGAGCCGGATGGCACTCAGTCCCAGTCCCATGGCGTTCGTCTTCCTCCCCGGCCGCGGCGCGCCCCCGCACCGCACTTCCCACATCTGGACCAAGAGACGTGCGACCACCGGGAAGTGTTGTCCAGGGTGACGCGGGTCACCCTGGACAAAACGTGTTCCTGGTTACTCAGCCCTCGAGGGCGGCGCGCAACACCCCGATCGCCTGCTTTATCGCCGCGTCCGCGGCGTGCGTTTCGCGCAGCGTGTTGAGCATGACGAAGTCGTGGACGATGCCCTGGTACCGCACCGCCGTCACCGGGACCCCGGCCTGACGCAGCTTGGCGGCGTACGCCTCGCCCTCGTCGCGCAGGACGTCGGCCTCCGCGGTGATGACCAGCGCGGGCGGCAGGCCCGCCAGCTCGTCGAGGCTCGCCCGCAGCGGCGACGCGGTGATCTCCGCGCGCTGCGCCGGGTCGGTCGTGTACTGGTCCCAGAACCACTTCATGCCGTCGAGGGCGAGGAAGTAGCCCTCGGCGAACCGCCGATAGGACTCGGTGTCGAAGTTCGCGTCGGTGACCGGGTAGAAGAGCACCTGCTGACGGAAGGTGACGTCGCCGCGCCGCTTCGCGAGCAGGATGAGCGCGGCGGTCATGTTCCCGCCGACGGAGTCACCGGCGATGGCGATCCTCGTGCTGTCGAGCCCGTTCTCGGCGCCGTGTTCGGCGACCCACTTCGCCACCGCGTAGTTCTGCTCGATGGCGACCGGGTAGCGCGCCTCCGGGGAACGGTCGTACTCGGGGAAGACGACGGCCGCGCCCGCGCCGACGGCGAGCTCGCGGACCAGGCGCTCGTGGGTGTGGAAGTTCCCGAAGACCCAGCCGGCGCCGTGGATGTAGACGATCACGGGCAGCGGACCGGTGACGCCCCGCGGCCGGACGATGCGCACCTCGACGCCGTCGACATGCGTGGTCTCGACGTCCGCGGCGGGCAGCTCGACGTCGCCGCCCTGGACCTCGTCGACGGCCTTGCGTCCTTCGTCCGGCGGCAGCTGGAAGAGGAACGGCGGCGTGGCGGTGGCCTCGACGAAGGCCTGGGCGGCCGGTTCGAGGGCCAGGTTGTGCGGGTTGGCGGTCATTGCTGCCTCCTGGTTGCCGAAGTCGATGAACCGAAGATAGCTCGCAACTTAGTTGTGCACAACTAAAATGCCCTCAAGGAGATTTACCCCACTCAAGTGGCGGACTCGGGCATGATCGACGCACCATGGGGCGACGAGGAGGACCGATGCCGACAGACAACACCGCGTCGCTGTGCCTGGACGATCAGCTGTGCTTCGGGCTCTACGCGGCATCGCGGGCCGTGACCGCGCTTTACCGGGTCGTGCTCGACGATCTGGACCTGACCTATCCGCAGTACCTGGTGATGCTCGCGCTCTGGGAGAAGGACGAGCGGCTGGTCAAGGAACTCGGCACCGTGCTGAACCTCGACTCCGGCACGCTGTCGCCGCTGCTCAAGCGCCTGGAGAAGTCCGGGCTGATCCGGCGTGACCGGCAGGCCGACGACGAGCGTTCCGTGCGCGTCAGCCTGACCGAGGACGGCGCCCGGCTCCGGGAGCGCGCGAGCGGGATCCCGAAGATCATCGGCGACGCGATGGGCCTCGACGCGGCCGGGCTCGCCCGCACCCGCGCCGAGCTCGATCGCTTGACCGAATCCGTGAACGCCTACCGTCAGGCCTACGTCCCGGCCGGTTAGCATGGGATTTCCGGCGCGGACAAAGGGATGACGATGATCGATCACGACGCGGCGCTCAAGGCCGTCGAGAACAGCTTGGACCGGCCGTCCGCGGCCCGGGTCTACGACTACTTCATCGGCGGGGACACCCACTACGCCATCGACCGCCTCTTCGCCGAGAAGGTGCGCCAGCGCCTGCCGCTCATGGGCGACTACTGCAAGACCAGCAGGCAGTTCCTCGGCCGGGCCGTGCGGCACTGCGCCGAACTGGGCATCCGGCAGTTCGTCGACATCGGCTCCGGCCTGCCGACGGCGGGCAACGTGCACGAGGTCGCCGACGAGGCGCGGCCGCAGGAGGACACGCACGTCCTCTACATCGACAACGAGCCGATCGCGCTCGCGCATTCGACGCTGCTGCTCGCCGACACCGCCGACCCGGACCGGCACCACGCGGTCGCCGCGGACCTGTTCGACCCCGAGGACCTCTGGGAGCGGGTGATCGACTCCGGCATCATCGACGTCGAAGAGCCCATCGCGCTGGTGGTCAACGCGGTCATGCACTTCATCAAGGACGAGCAGGACCCGGACGGGCTGCTGGCCTACTACCGCGAACGGCTCGCGCCGGGATCGCTGCTGGTGCTCTCGCAGATGACCAACGAGAACCCGGCCAACGACGAGGAGCGGCAGGCGCTGCTCGACATCCTCGAGTACTACGAGACCACGACGAACCCCGGTTTCCTGCGCACGATGGCCGAGTTCCGCCGGTTCTTCGGCGGCTGGCCGCTGCTGGAGCCGGGTCTGGTCTACGCGCCGGCGTGGCACCCGGACGAGAGGACGGTCTTCGCGACCGCGCCCTCGGAGTCCCGCGTCATCGGAGGCATCGCCCGCAAGCCGTAACTTCCGAAGTACATGAAGGCCCCCTTCCTTGCGCCCAGGTACAGGAAGGGGGCCTTCCTGTACCTGTGACGCGTGTCGCCTTGCAGTGCAACTAGGTGCATATGAAACTGGGTGCATGGCACTGGAGCACGCGATCCTGGTCTCCCTGTCCGAGCGGTCCGGCTCGGGCTACGAGCTGACGCGCCGCTTCGAGAAGTCCATCGGGCTGTGGTGGAGCGCCACCCACCAGCAGATCTACCGCGTGCTCAAGCGGATGGAGGACGCGGGCTGGGTCGCCGTCGACCACGTCGCGCAGTCCGGGAAACCCGACAAGAAGGTCTACACCGTCGGCGACGCGGGCCGGGCGGAACTCGCCCGCTGGCTCGCCGAACCCGATCCCGCGGCCACGGCCCGGGAACTCGCCGTGAAGATCCGCGGCGCGACGCTCGGCGAACCCGGTGCCGTCGCCGCCGAGATCACCCGGCATCGCGACGCGCACGCGGCCCGGCTCGACGCCTACCTGCTGATCGAGAAGCGCGACTTCCCCGATCCCGGCGTCCTCAGTGGACAGTCGTTGCATCAGTTCCTCGTGCTGCGCGGAGGAATCCGAACCGAACAGGGCCACGTCGAGTGGCTCGAGGAAGTCCTCCAGGCATTCCACCACGATGCGTAAGGACCTGCGATGAGCCAGTACCCGAACCTGCTTTCCCCGCTCGACCTCGGCTTTACCACCCTGCGCAACCGGGTGATCATGGGCTCGATGCACACCGGCCTCGAAGACAAGGAAGCGCATTTCCCGCGACTGGCCGAGTACTACGCGGAACGTGCCCGAGGTGGCGTCGGGCTGATCGTCACCGGCGGGTTCGCGCCCAACCGGACCGGCTGGCTCCTGCCGCTGGCGTCGAAGCTCTCGACGCGCGCGGAAGCCAAGGCGCACAAGCAACTCACCGATCCGGTGCACGAGGCGGGCGGCAAGATCGCGCTGCAGATCCTGCACGCGGGCCGGTACTCCTACCATCCGCTGAGCGTCTCGGCGTCGGGGATCAAGGCGCCGATCAACCCCTTCAAACCGCGGGCGCTGTCCGGGTACGGCGTGCTGCGGCAGATCCGCGCGTTCGCCGATTGTGCCTTCCTGGCCAAGGAAGCGGGCTACGACGGCGTCGAGATCATGGGCTCCGAGGGCTACTTCATCAACCAGTTCCTCGCCGAGCGGACCAACAAGCGCACCGACAAGTGGGGCGGCAGCGCGGAGAACCGGCGGCGGATCGCCGTCGAGATCGTGCGCCGCACGCGGGAAGCCGTCGGCGAGGACTTCATCATCGTCTATCGGCTGTCCATGCTGGACCTCGTCGAGGGCGGCCAGAGCTGGGAAGACGTCGTCACGCTGGCCAAGGAGGTCGAAGAAGCGGGCGCGACGATCATCAACACCGGCATCGGCTGGCACGAGGCGAGGGTGCCGACGATCGTGACGTCGGTGCCGCGCGCGGCCTTCACCTGGGTGACCGGGAAGCTCAAACCGCACGTCGGGATCCCGGTGGTCACGTCGAACCGGATCAACATGCCCGAGGTCGCCGAGCAGGCGCTGGCCGGCGGCGACGCGGATCTGGTGTCGATGGCGCGGCCGTTCCTCGCCGACCCGGAGTGGATCCGGAAGGCCGAGACCGGGCGCGAGGACGAGATCAACACCTGCATCGCCTGCAACCAGGCCTGCCTCGATCACGCGTTCAAGCGGAAACCGGTGTCCTGCATGGTGAACCCGCGGGCGGGCCACGAGACCACGCTGATCCTGTCGCCCACGCGGAAGACCAACCGCGTCGCCGTCGTCGGCGCGGGTCCCGCCGGGCTCGCGGCCGCGACCGCCCTCGCCGAGCGCGGGCACGCCGTCGAACTGTTCGAGGCGGACAGCGAGATCGGCGGCCAGTTCGGGATCGCGCGGAAGATCCCGGGCAAGGAGGAGTTCGCGGAGACCATCCGGTACTACACGCGACGGCTGGAGGTCACCGGCGTCAAGGTCCACCTCGGCACCCGCGCGACCGCGGAGAGCCTCGCCGAGGCCGGGTTCGACGAGGTCGTGCTGGCCACCGGCGTCACGCCGCGGGTGCCGTCGCTGCCGGGTATCGACCACCCCAAGGTTCTGTCCTATGTGGACGTCGTCCGGCACGGGAAACCGG
This sequence comes from Amycolatopsis sp. NPDC089917, assembly GCF_040684635.1. Lineage (NCBI taxonomy): Bacteria > Bacillati > Actinomycetota > Actinomycetes > Pseudonocardiales > Pseudonocardiaceae > Amycolatopsis > Amycolatopsis sp. NPDC089917. Next base: position 146,008 of record NZ_JBFBGL010000005.1, read on the forward strand.
TGGGCGGCAAGGTCGCCGTGATCGGCGCGGGCGGGATCGGCGTGGACGTCAGCGAGTTCCTGACGCACACCACCTCCCCCGCGCTCGACCTCGACGCCTGGATGGCCGAATGGGGTGTCACCGATCCCGAGCGGGCGGCGGGCGGGCTGACCGAGCGGAAGGTCGAGCCGTCGCCGCGGCAGGTGTTCCTGCTGCAACGCAAGAAGTCCGGCATCGGCGCGGGGCTGGGCAAGACCAGCGGCTGGGTGCACCGGGCCGCGCTGAAGGCGAAGCGCGTCGAGCAGCTCACCGGGGTCACCTACGACCGGATCGACGACGACGGCCTGCACATCACCGTCGGTGACAAGCCGCGCGTGCTCGATGTGGACACCGTCGTCGTCTGCGCGGGCCAGGAGCCGGTGCGCGACCTCGCCGACGGGCTGAGGGCGGCCGGACTGCCGGTGCACCTGATCGGCGGCGCCGACGTAGCGGCCGAACTGGACGCCAAACGGGCCATCGATCAGGGAACCCGCCTGGCCGCCGTTCTCTGACGAGTGGCCTCGTAGATGGCAGGATGAACCCTTGTGCGGGACGTATGCGTGATCGGGCTCGGGTTGATCGGTGGTTCGCTGCTGCGCGCGGCGCATTCGATCGGCCGCACCACGTTCGGGGCGACGACCTCCGAAGCTGACGCGGACGCCGCCAGCAGAGCGGGTTTCGACGTGACCACTCAGGTCGAAGCGGCGCTGAGCAAGGCGGCCGAGCGGGACGCGATGATCGTGCTCGCGGTGCCGCTGCCCGCGGTCGAAGAGGTGCTCCGCACCGTTTCGCGGGTCGCCGGGCACTGCGTGCTCACCGACGTCACCAGCGTGAAGGGCCCGGTGCTCGACTCCGTCCGGCGGCGCGCGCCGTACGCGAAGTTCGTCGGCGGGCATCCGATGGCCGGGACCGCGGAGTCCGGCTGGAAGGCGAGCAACCCGGCGCTGTTCGGCGGCGCCCCGTGGGTGCTGGGCGTCGAGCACGACACGGATCTGACGGCGTGGGCCGAGGTCGCGCGGCTGGTGCTGGACGTCGGCGCGCACGTCGTCCCGCTGCCCGCGGACTCGCACGACGAGACGGTCGCGCGGATCTCGCATCTGCCGCACATCTTCGCGGCCATCCTGGCCACGATCGGCGCGCAGGGCGGGCCGCTGGCGATGTCGCTGGCCGCCGGGTCGTACACGGACGGCACGCGGGTGGCGGCGTCGAGCCCGGCGCTGGTGCGGGCGATGACCGAGGGCAACCGGGACGCGCTGCTTCCGATCGTCGACGAGGCGCTCGGGCGGCTGGGTGCCGCGCGGGGTTCACTGGCCTCGACGGGCGGTCTGGCGGTGACGGTCAACGCCGGTCACGAGGGCGCGCAAGCGTTTGCGACCAGCAAGGACGCGGAGCGGGCGGGGGTGCGGGTCAGCTTGACGGCCCCGGACGCGCGGGACGGTCTGATCGCCCTCGGCGAGCGCGGTGGCCGGATCACGGCGATCGAGGGCGACACCGCGATCGGCGAGGTCTCTTAGCGCGTTTCGTCCTCTGGATGCGGTGGTCGCGAACCTTCGCGAGTGTCATGAAAGGGTCGTTCAAGACGTTTTTCGTCCTGAACGACCCTTTCATGACATCCGGCGCGGGGGGGTTACTGGGCCTGGGGCGGCTGCGGGGTGTCCGGGGTGTCGTCGAACTTGTTGAGGAAGTCCTTCGCCTTGCCGACCCCGGAGTCGATCTGGGAGTCGTGGCCGGAGAACTTCGACTTGGCGAAGTCCGCCGCCTTGTCCAGGCCGCCTTCGATCTTGTCGTTGTGCTCGCGAAGAGCGTCGGTGGCCTTGTTCTTCAATTCATCGAAGTTGATGCCCATGCCTCAATCGTCACACAGGTACCGGTGAAGCCGCCTCGACGATCACCCGTCGTGGGGACGCTCAGAACGGCCGGTCGCCGACGATGGCGACACGCTCGGCCACCCGCGCGTACGGGTGGTAGTCGTTGACCGCGTAGTGCTGGGTGGCGCGGTTGTCCCAGAAGGCCACCGAACCGGGCCGCCAGGCGAAGCGCACCTGGAACTCCGGGACGTGCGCCCGGCTGAACAGGTACCGCAGGAGCCTGTCGCTCTCGTCGCGGTCGACGCCGACGAGGTGGGTCGTGAAGGCCTGGTTCACGAAGAGCGTGCGCCGCCCGGTCTCCGGATGCGTGCGGACGACCGGATGCTCGACCGGCGGGAAGGCGTCCTGGTGGCGCAGCAGCAGTTCCGGATCGGAGAAGCGGGCGAAGCCGGGGATGAAGTCGTGTGCCGCGGTCAGCCCGTCGACGCGCTCGCGGACGTCCGCCGGCAGGTTGTCGTAGGCGGCGGCCATGTCGGCCCACATCGTGTCGCCGCCGACCGGCGGGACCTCGATCAGCCGCAGGACCGAACCGAGCGCCGGTGCGGGCCGGAACGTGACGTCCACGTGCCAGATGTTCTCGAATCCGGGCATGGCAGCCGACCTGGTGAACCGGGTGGTGTCCTCGGTCTCGCCCTGGGGGATGAAGGGGTTCGTCTCCAGTTCGCCCCAGTTGGCGGCGAAGGCGCGCTGGTGCGCCGAGGTGATGTCCTGGTCGCGGAAGAACAGCACCTTCCACTCCAGCAACGCGCGGTTCAGCTCCGCGTGGAGGGCGGGCGTCAAGGGTTCGGCGAGGTCGACGCCGTCGATCTCGGCTCCGATCACCCGGCCCAGCGGGCGCAGCGCGAAGAGCTCGTACGGGCGTTCTTCGACGCCCTCCGGCAGGCGCCGCAGCACACGCGGGCCTTCGAGGATCCCGCCGTCGGGGACGGTCGCGGGGCGGAGGCGGACACGGTCGGGCAGTTCGATGGACATGGTGCTCCCTGGATTTCACCGACGGATGGCTTGGCGAGTCGAGGAGCTACGCGGGCGGCGAACCCAGACGTCCACGGCGCAGGAGCAGTGCGACGACACCTTCGCTCACCGAGCGGATCGGCGAGGACTGCGGGATGGCGGACACGTCTTCATGGTGAGCCCGAGGCCGGAGCGGGGTCAACGTCGTCCACGGAGCGGGACGCCGGGTGGCGACACGATCGGGTCGCCGGTGGCGGGATCACGTATCCACGGGGACGGTCTCCACCTCTTTTGATCCCGCCGTCGAATACACTCCAGAAATAGAGTTTTCCGATTCGGCGGGAATGGTCCGCACGGGGCCCGCATTCGAGATTCCCGCGAATATTCGAGAAGTGCCGCCGAGTACAGGATTCGATGCCGAAGTGCTCGCCTGACCAGTGATTTCACCCGAACGTGTCACCGTCGAATATTCGAAAAGAATCCGCCCCGAAACAGCGGGCGATTCCCACCCCGGAGTCGCGCGTTCAATTCCCCGTGTGAAAGACTTGCGACAGTGGAACTCGAATTCGAATATTCGACTACGCGATAACGAAAGCGGCGCGGCCCTCCGGCTAGGAAGGGGCCGCGCCATCATCGTCCGACTCAGCCATTTCGGAGGACAATATGAGCACCCTAGACCCCGCCTGTTTCGCGGTGCCACCGGAACATGCCCATGATCACCCACCCGTGCCTCCGGTGACTCCCGCCGGGTCGCGCGTGGTGGTGATCGAGTTCGCCGAGTCCGGGCCCTCGCTGCGGCGCATCGAGGTCGCGGAGGTGACTTTTCCCGCACGGCCGTCCGGCCGACGCAGGCACCGACGCTCGCGCCTGGCGGACTCCCGGCCGGTCGCCCTGCAGGTGGCACTGCTCGTGCTGATCGCGGTCGTCGCCGTGGTCAACCCGGCGGCGGGCGCGGGGATCGCGGGCACGGTGCTCGCCGGCGTGTTCGGCCTGGCGGTCACCCGCGGTCCTCGCGCCGGCGGTGACCCGAAGCGCGACGAAGACCTTCCCTGACCTCACGGTGGTGGCCCGGCTCCACTCCGGGCCACACCCGCTCCGGCCTTCAGTAGTCTTGCCCGACCACATTGGAGTGAACATGCCCCGGATCGATTCGCCCTCGACTTGCGTATCGAATATTCGACGCCCACTCTGGAATCGAATATTCGACTCGCGGGCTCTGAGGGGGAGCGATGCGGTTCCAGGATTCGACGCCGACCACGACCGGATTCGACGGGAGCGGCTGGCACCGCTCGACCTACAGCGGTCCCAACGGGGGCACCTGTGTGGAGGTCCACTCGACCGGTCCACTGGTCGGGGTGCGCGACAGCAAACTCACCTTTTCACCGATTCTGACCTTCTCCCCGCCGGGTTGGCGGGCCTTCCTCGACCTCGTCCGTCAGGACTCCATCGGTACCTAGGCCGTCTCCGCCACCTGCCGGACATCTCGGGGCGGGACGGCTGATGGCACCGGAACAACCGACCCATACGGACGAGACCGACCGGGTTCAGCTCGGCAAACTGCTGCGGGCCGCACGGAAGCGAGCGGGGATGACACAGGTCGAAGCCCGGAACCTGATCGGCAAGTCGCAGAGCACGATGGCGAAGATCGAGGCCGGGACGACCTCGATCTCGCGCGAGTCCCTGCAGAAGCTGATCGCCGTGTACGAGACGGCGTCGGACGACGCGCCGGCCTTGTGGGCGCTGTGGAAGAAAACGAATTCCCCGGCACGGCTCCGCCATGGCAAGCGCATCGGCACGCCGGTGTGGTTCGGGGAGGTACTGGACAAGGAGCAGCTGGCCGAAGAGCTCTGGTCATGGACCGGCGAACGCATCCACGGACTGCTCCAGTGCGAGCCCTACATGATCGACCAGTTCGACGGGGAGGGGCGGGGACCCGAGATCTCTCCACGCCTGCTCCAACGCCAGAAACGGCAGCGCGTGTTCGAGGACGGGCACAAGAGGTTCGTCTTCCTGCTCAGCGAGTCCGCGCTCGACCGGTTGTGCGCCCAGACCGCCCATCGCCACGTCGTGACGGAGCAGCTCAGGCACATGGCCGAGCTCGCCGGTAAGGACAACATCACGATCCGCGTCGTGCCGTACGACGCCGTCGCCTACGTCGATCCGGACTTCATCATCCTGCGGGGCGCGGACGGCGATGACGCCTACAGCGAGTACCTCACCAACGTCCGCTGGGCGAACGCGCGCGAGCTGACGACCTATCACGAGGCGTGGGACGCGATGCTGTCGATCTCGTTGAGCCCCGAGGAGACCCTCAAGGCCCTTCGCAGACGGTGCACGCTCTCCGACCAGGGTGACCCTGATGGTGGGTGAGAGTCCTCCAAGTGCCGTCTATCGCTCCGAGCCACTCAGCAACTACGTTCAGTGAGGGATGTCATGGTCCAGACGCGGGAGGGGACGGCAATGGCGGACGAGGATGTCGACGCGTATCCGCCGCCGGGCATCGACATGCGGCGCCCCAGCGTCGCGAGGGTCTACGACTACTACCTCGAAGGCTCGGCGTCCTGGCAGATCGACCGCAAGTTCGGGGACAAGGTCCTCGCCGAGTTCCCGATGCTCCGGCCGATCGCCAAGGCCAATCGGGTGTTCCTGCACCGGGTGGTGCGTCACCTCATCAAGGCCGGGGTCACCCAGTTCATCGACATCGGCGCCGGGCTGCCCACGATGCAGCACGCGCACCAGGTGGCCGACGATCTCCTGCCGGGGAAGACCAGCGTGGTGTACGTCGACTACGAACCGGTCGCCGTCTCGCATTCGCGAGGCCTACTGGAAGAACACGGCGATCCTCGGCGCCACGCCGCGGTGCACGGGGATCTCCGCGCCCCGGACCGGCTCTGGAAACAGGTGGCGGACACCGGCATCATCGATTTGAAGAAGCCGGTGGCGATCCTGCTGATCGCGGTGCTGCACGTCCAGCAGCCCGCGTCGGCGCGCAGTGGTGACAGCGGTGACGTCGGCCCCGCCTCGGTCGCGCGGTATCGCGAACTCGCGCAGAGCGGGTCGTACCTGGCCATCTCCCACATCACCGACGAAGGCGTGCCGAGCCATTACGACAAGCAGCTGGTCAAGCTCAAGGAGATGTACGACAGCAACAGCAGCCCGGTGATCTGGCGCAAGCGCGCCGAGATCGAGGCGCTGTTCGGCGACTTCGAGCTCGTCCCACCCGGTCTGGCCTGGACGACCGAGTGGCATCCGGAGGACGCCAGCGGCACCGAACCGGAGACCCCCTTCACCGAGCCCAACGAGTCGCTCATCCTCGGCGGCGTCGGCCGCAAACCTTAACGGCGCCGCTCGTAGGGGAAGCTGCCCGACCAGGTGTTCCGCTCTTCGCGCGGCCGCAACGCCTCGGCGAGCACCCACTGCGAATGCGTCGTGCCGCCCCGGCCGACCGGGCCGAGCTGGAAGGTCACCCAGCCGACCCAGTGCGCCGTCGTCGTCGCCCGCCACATCCCCAGCAGTCCGGGGACGACGCCGGTCAGGTCCAGGCCGTCGGGGAGGCGGGTCTTCGAGGCGGCGACGGGGTAAACCAGCTTGAGGTCGACCCAAACGGGTTGATGGGGCCGGACCATGTGCAGGTGACGCGGCCCCGGCGGCAGCGTGTCACCAGTGTCGAGCATGCGTCGATTATGCGTGAAAACTCGAACATGAGTTCGAGACGATGCTCACCCTCCCCCATTCGGGTGGGTCGTCAGTACTCCGGCGAGGGCTGCGGCGAGACGGGCGACGGCGTGATCGTCGTCATCGGCCAGGCTCCGCAGGACGCCCCGCGCGAGGCCGGGCGGCATCTCGGCGAGGGCCTGGGTCAGGCGGATCCGCGCCGCCGGGTCCGCGGTGGCGAGCTCGCCGGTCAGCTCGTCCATGATCCGGTCCGCGCATCCGGCGTCCCGCGCCAGCGCGCCGAGGACCTCGGCGGCCTCGACGTCGGTGGTGCCCTCGACCACCATCCGGACGAGGGCGGGCACGGCCTCGGTCCGGCCACGCGAACCGACGGCCAGCGCGGCGCGGGCGCGGACCTCCGGGTCCGGGTCGCCGAGCGCTTCCGCCAGTGCCGCGGTCGCCTCGTCGCCGGGCATCCCGGCGAGCGCGTGGACCGCGCGCCGCCGGACCTCGACGTCCTCCGAACGCGCGCCGGCCGCCAGGCTCGCCACCCCCTCACCGCCCGCCCGCGCGAGGGCCCATCGCAAGGCCCCGGCGACGTTCGGGTCGGCTTCGGCGAGGACGGCGCCTGCCAGCAGCTCGGTGGGCATCGGTGCGTCCTCGGCCGGGGCCAGGACGGCCTGCTGCCGTCGCGCGGCGTGGGGTGAGTTGAGGCCGCGCAGGAGTTCGACGATGCGCAGGACGCCCTCCCAGCCGAAGGGCGCCGACGCGTCGACCGCGCGCAGCCTGTCGAGCAGTTCCTGCTCCCGTTTCAGGCGTTCCTCGGTCCGCCGGATGAGGTCGCCGACCAGATCGGACGGCTCGAAGGCGGGATCCGCCAGGGCGCGGCCGATCTGGCGCAGCGACAACCCGAGGGAGCGCAGGCTCTCCACGTGGAAGATCCGGCGGATGTCCTCGTCGGAGTACTCGCGGTAGCCGCCGACGGTGCGGCCCGTCGGCCGCACCAGCCCGAGGGTGTCGTAGTGCCGGAGCATCCGGCTGCTCACCCCCGAGCGGCGCGCCACCTCACCGATCAGCATCGTGTTCCCTCGTGCGTTCCGGGCCGAGCGCGGCAACCCGTTTCGCCTCGTCGACGGCCGGGTCGAAATCGGCGTCCGGGTCGCGCAGGAGCCGCTCCGTGGCGCGGGCGTGCGCGCGGACCTCGGGGTCGGCACTCGCCGTTCCCTCGCGCAGCGCGGGCTCGATCTCGTCTCCGAGCGCGACGAGCGCCCTGCTGAGACTCAGCCGCACCTTCCGGTCGCCGCGACCGAGCTGGGTGGCCAGGTCCCCGGCCAGCTCTTTCCGTTCCCCGTCGGGGACGAGGACGACGGCGGCACGCCACGCGCTTCGAGCGACCTCGTCGTCGGCGTCGTGCAGCAGCTCCCGGGTGATCGCGGGCCACGTGGCGGGGTCCCCGATCTTGGACAGCGTGTGCAACGCCTGGCTCCGGGCCTGGGCGACCTCCGAACCGAGCTCCGTCAGCAGCGCGGGCACCGTGTTCTCCGACGGCAGGCGCGTCAACGCCCAGGTCAGCATGTCCCGGACGAAGAAGTCCGGCTCGATCGCGCACCGCGCCACGAGCGTGCCGGCGAATCCGGCTTCCGGGTGTGTCCCGGCCGCCAGCGCCGCCTGGAGCCGCGTCGACGAGCTTTCGGAGCTCAACGCGTCCAGCAGGCGCGTGTCCGTCCTCGGTGTCGTGTTGATGGGGATCACCTCCTGCCATCAGTGAAGACCTTGTCACGATGTCAAGGTCAAGCCCGACGGTGATAGGGCAGGAACCGGCGGACCAGCCGCAGCGGCGCGCGCTCGACGAGGTCGGGGCCGCGGACGGCGTCGAAGGCGGCGCCGACCTGGTCGACGACGCCGGAGAGCTGTTCGTTGTCGGGCATCGGCATCTCCGCCGGTTCGCGTTCCTCGCGGACGGCGGCCGCGAGTTCGGCGAGCGCCGCCGTCAGCAGGGCGATGTCTTCCTCGCCGGGGGCGGGGGCGCCGCGGCCGAGGGTGACGCCGACCTCGGTGACGGCGTCGGCGACGCGTTCGAGTCCGGCGATCACCGGCCACCAGGCGACGGCCTGCCGTCCGGCGGCGGAGGGTTCGACGACGACCTGCTGGAACGCGGTCCGCAGGTCGGCCAGTGCGCGGTAGGCGCGGCGACGGGCACGTGAGCGTTCCAGCCGGGCTTCGCCGGACGGGGCGAGCACGAGGCCCTTGTCGACGTATTCCACCAGGCTGTCGAGGCTGTCGGCGAGCCGTCCGCCGACCTGCGGTCGTCGGCTGCCCGGCCAGAGCAGGTAGCCGAAGAGCAGGACGATCGCGCAGCCGAGCACGGTGTCGACGAGCCGGGCGAGCACGACGTTCCAGCTTCCGGTGCTGGCGAGGTCCATCTGCAGGATGATCAGCGGTGTCACGAAGGCGCTGAGGATGCCGTAGTTGCGGACCTTGCCGACCGCGACGCCGCCCGCGAACACGGCGATCAGCAGGACCAGCAGCCATCCTTCGCCGCCTGCGGCGAGCACGGCCGCGCCGATGCCCACGCCGATCACCGTGCCGATGCCGCGCAGGACGGCGCGGCCGAAGACCGAGCCGAAGTCCGGTTTGAGGACGATGCCTACGGTGAGCGTGATCCAGTAGGAGCGTTCGAACGGGACGAGCAGCGCGACGATTTCGGCGATCGCGACGCACAGCGTGAGGCGGAGCGCGGCGAACCAGGTGAGCGGACCGGAGATCAGCGAACCCGCCCAGCCGCGGAGGCGTTTGTGCCACGGCTGGACCTCGCGCCGTTTCCGGTTGTCGCCCTTGGCTATGCGGGCGAGTCCGGCGTAAAGCGCTGCGAGGACCGGGTCGGCGTCTTCGGGCGCTTCGGGAGGCTTCGGCGGTTCCTGGTTCGCGAGGACGGCGGCCGAGGTCGCGATGAAGTGGTCGATCACGTCGCGCGGGGCGTGGCGGCCGGCGTTGACCATCGCGACGGACGCCTCGACGGCGGGGGTGCTGGCGGACAGCAGGTTGAGCAGCTGGCGGTAGGTGGCGTCGCGGCCGGACAGCCAGGACCGGGCGGTGAGCAGCCGGTCGTACGCGGTGTTCATCGCGGTCGTGAGCTGGTGCCGCGCGACGCGGGAGGTGGCTTCGTCGGTCGCGGACAGCATCGCGGCGAGTTCGACGTAGACGTGGGCGACGGCGCCGCGTTCGGGGCTGGTGGCGCGGAAGGTCCAGGTGGCGAGCGCGATGAGCAGGCTCCAGGCTGCGCCGACGCAGAAGTAGCCGAGGAGGATCTCGACGCGCAGGCCGGTGACGTGCTGGCCGGTGCCGAGCACGCAGAAGACGAACATCTGGAGCCCGGCGACGGAGGCGTTGCTGCCCGCCGCGCTGATCAGCGCGGAGATCGCGGCGACCGCGACGACGACCGGGATGGAGGCGGCGGGGACACCGCCGGTGATCAGCCCGGCGAAGTAGCCGACGGCGGCGGCCGCGGTGGCGCCGCCGAGACGGCGGGCGCGGTAGCGGTACGGGCCGGCGGATTCGGACAGGACGGTGGGCAGGGCGCCGGTGGAGATGAGCGCGCCGACGCCGATGTCGCCGAGCGCGTAGCCGACGGCGAGCGGCACGGCGAGCGCGAGGACGGCGCGGGCGACCATGTTCCACGGGATGGGAACCGGTGTGCTGCGCAGCAGCTGCACCAGCCAATGCGGTGCGGCGATCTCGCGGCGCGTCGTGCTCACGCCTCTATCTTGACTTATCCGTCGCGGCGGGAGCGGTTATCGTCGCCACATGGGCAAGACGTACTCCTTCGAGATCAACCGGACGAGCACCGCCTCGCCCGCTTCCCTGTTCGCGCTGGAGGCCGACGGTTCCCGGTGGTCGGAATGGGCGAAGCCGGTGGTGTTCCACTCGCGCTGGGCGCGGAAGCCGGACGCGGACGAGGTGGGCGCCGTCCGGGCCGTCGGTCTGTGGCCGGTGTACATCCACGAAGAGACGCTGGAGTACGAAAAGGACCGGAAGCACGTCTACGGCTTCGCGGGTCTCGCGCCGCTGAAGGACTATCGCGCCGAAGTCTCTTTCACGCCGAACGATTCCGGCGGTACGGATCTGCGCTGGGCCGGCCGGTTCACCGAATCGGTGCCCGGCACCGGCGCCGCCGCCTGCGCGGCCCTGCGCACCGTGGTCTCACTTCTGGCCACCCGCCTGGTGAAACACGCGGAACGCCCGTAACCCCACCCCCCGCCCGTCCCAGGGGGGCGACCCCGAGTCCAGTCTATCGGGGGTGGGCGACGGTCGGGGCCGATCGGCGGAGTTGTCCACAGGTGGCGATGGTTGTGGACAACTCCTGTGGGTAGATGAAGGACGCCATGGTCGCATCGCACGCGGGGAAAGTTCCCTTCAGCCCGCGCCCAGGCACAGGAAGGGGCGCCGCAGCGGATCGGCGGCGGTCGCCTTGGCGAGCGCCAGAGCGGGCGCGGTCCCCGAAGCCAGCCGCCGGTGCAGTTCGGCCATCGCGTCGGCGGCGGCCTTGTCCCCGACCCGCGCGATCGCGCCGATGACCGTCCGCGAGCCGCTGGCGAGCAGCGTCCCGGCGAACCCGAGCGCCTCCTCACCCGGCCGGATGTGACTCATCGCGAGTTCGCACGCGGCCAGCACCACCCGTTCCGGCGGCTTCGCGATCCGGGCGGTTTCGTGCGCGAACAGCGGGCCGCCGACGAGTTCCAGCCGCGAGAACAGCGCGTTCGCCGGTTCATGCGCGCCGTGCGCGACCAGGTGCGCCATCCCGGAACCGTCCAAAGCGGACAGTACGGTTTCGCTGGTCGCGTCCTTCCCGTCGACGAGCCGCGCCTGCGGGTACACCGCCCGCAGGTTCCGCACCTCACCGACCGAACCCGGCACCCCGGGACCGCCGGCGAGCAGGACCGGCCCCTCGCTCCGCCGCCCGGACGCGGTCACCCAGGCGGTCGCCGACGGCGCGATCGACACCGGATGTCCGTGCAGCGAGGGCAAAGCGCCCCACGGCAACGCGTACAGCGAACCGATCGGCACGATGATCAGCTCGCGGTTCTCCAGCGTCTTCGCCAGCGACGCGGAGATCAGCTTGTCCAGCTTGTCCGCCCGGCGCCGCGCGGAACCGGTGACGACCTCGACCAGCGGCGCGGGCAGGTTGTCCGGCGCCAGCGCGTCGAGGTCCGCGTGCAGCTGCCGCGCGGTTTCGACGATCTCCGCGAGCGGCCCCAGTTTCAGGAGCCGGAACCGGCCGCGGTCGACGACCACCGCGTACAGGGTGTCGCGATACCCCATCAGGCTGACCAGCACGCGATCCCCGAGCTGCTCGACGACCTCTTCGGGCGCCGAGACGGGTCGTGGCCGCCCCCATTGGCTGGTGTACCAGCCGAGCCGGGTCGCCTCCCGCTGCAGCCGGTCGTAGCGTTCCTCGAGTTTCCCGACCGGTTCGCCGGACAGCCGCCGGGCCTGGATCGTCCCCTGCACGTGCCGCATTTCGTTGATGTGCCGGGCGAGCGCGGGGTCTTCGATGACCGGGAGCGGTTCGTAGCGGTACACCTGCGCGCGCGTGCGTTCCAGCCACGCGAACAGGCTCTTCGCCCCGGCGCCGCTGCGCCTCGCCTTCTTGAGCACCAACGTCAGCGCGAGTTTGCCCAGCTCCTCGCCGTGCGCCGCCGTCCCGCAGACGAGGTCGAGCCCGCCCATGCGGTCGCGGATCTGGCCGAGTTCAGCCAACCCGGCCCGTGCCTGCGCGAGCGCCGAACGCGGCCGGTGGGACGCCACCGCGAGCTCGGCCCGGCACAACCGGAGCAGCATCCGGTGGTCGATCGGCGTGGTCTGCCGCGGTTTCGGTACCTGGGCGAGGAGTTCCTGCGCGACGACCGTCTCTTCGCGACGGATCAACAGCCGCACCGCGAACATCCGGGCCGCGCCCGCTTCGTCGCGCAGACCGAGTCCGGCCAGCCGGATGGCGAGATCGGCCAGTCTCTCGGGCAGCTTCGCGGAAGGTCTCTTGTCTCGATTGGCCAGCACCTTCACCGCGTCGGCCCGCAGCCGGGTCAACTCGGCGATCTCCGCCCACCGGCCGTTGCCACGCCGCAAGAAACTCCGCCGCGCGGACGTCGCGAGCTTCTTCGCCAGCGCGTGGTCACCCTCCAGGATGGCGGCCCCGGCTCGCGCGACCTCCGCTTCCGCGACGACGTGGTGCGCGCCGTTGCCGCGGAGTTCGGGGATCGCTTCGTCGAGATGTCGGGCCGCCTCCTCGGCGAGCCCGGCGGTGAGCAGGGCTTTCGCCTGGTCGAGCCGGACGAGCGGCAGTGAGCCGGGTCCGTCGGTGACGAAGATCGACGCCGCTTGCTCGTAGTGCCGGAGCGCTTCGGGGATGTCGCCGAGCAGCTTGGCGTGATCGCCCAGGTTGTGCCGGATCTTCCCTTCGAGGCGGCGATGGCCGTACTTGACCGCGATCTCCAGCGCGCCGATCAGGTCCTTGTAGGCGCCGTCGGGATTGGTCATCTGAAGGTGCAGCCATGCCCGGTTCATCATGTTCCGGGTGAGGAGCAGGCTGTGGTCTTCCACCTCGTCGACCAGGCTGGGAAGCACCGCGTCGTAGAGGGCGAGCGCTTCCTCCAGCCGCCAGATCCGCATCAGGACGACGGCGCGCTGCAGGACCACGGTGAACCGGAGCAGCCGCCGGATCTCGCCTTCCGGCAGCGAAAGCCGCACTTCCTCCGCTTCGTCCAGCCGGGCGAATCCGTCCTCTTGGGACAAGACCTCGGCCTCGGCGGCGGCGAGGCTGATCAGCACCCTGACCCGGATCTCCAGCCGTTCCGGCCCGGCGCCCTCCACCGGCCCGAGGCGGGTCAAAGCGCGCTGCAGCAACTTGATCGCGGCGCCCGGACCGTGATCGGCGGCGGCGGCCATCGCCTGACGATGGAGGTCCGCGGCCTCGGCTACGGGATCAGCGACAGGAGGAGACGGCGCGGGCACACGCACTATGGGAGCACACCCACGCCGCATAACGGAACAGCCGTCCGGTTAGAGCACCACTGTCGGGGTCACGACGGTCCGGCGACAGGTCACGTCGCCGAGATGGATCACGATCTGGGTGGTGCCCTGGGGAACGTTGTCCAGCACGAATCGCCCTCCCTCGTCGGCGGTGGTGGAACTCGTGCCGTGCTCGGCGACGCGGACCTCCACCCCGTATTCGCCGGCGGGCACGAGCCAGCCGTCGATCCGGTGCTTCTTGCCGATCTTGGTGAGGTTGATCATCACGGTCAGATCGCTGACGGTGAAGGTGATCGTGCCGGTGTCGCTGCCGCGGACGCCTGCCGTGGCGTCCATCCGTTCCCAGCGCGCGACTTCGACGTCGAGGTTTTCGAGCGCGAGCGCGAACTGAACCCGCTGCACCAGATCTCCCGGCGGCGGGTCCAATTCGTCCATGAAGCGCCCGATGTCGGCGAGCAGGTCCTCATCGCCCGGGGAGGTCATCTCCCCCGGCGTCCCGAGGTCGTTCATCGGCTTCCCCCTTCGTGGGCCAGTAGGTCGCGCATCGATTCGAGGCAACGGCCCCTGGTCGGGCCGACACTTCCGCGCGGCATGCGGAGTGCTTCGGCGACCAGTTGGTACTCGGCCCGCCCGGCGAGCACGGTCAGCCGAAGGAGCTGCTGACAGCGGTGCGGCAGACGGAGGAAGGCGCGCCAGACCCGGCGATCCCGGTCGGCGCGGACGGCTTCCTCTTCGGGGGCCGGATGGGTGCTCTCCATGCTTTCGGCCAGCTCGTCGGTCAGCGGCACGGGCTGGGCGCGGCGGCCGAAAGGATGTTGGGCTTCACGTCTGGTGGTCGTGATCAACCAGGCGGCGAGCGCCTTGGGGTCACGCAGTTTGTCGAGCTGGCTGAACAGGGCGAGCCACACCGTCTGGACCACGTCCTCGGCGGTCAGGCGATCGAGCCCGTTCGCACGCGCGACATGCCACACGAGCGGGGTCAGCTCGTGCACAAGTCTGTCCATCGCCTGGCGGTCACCGGCCCGCGCCGCGCGCATGCAGGCGGCATGCAGGTCGGCACCGGTCAGTCCTTCCCACGGCGGGTCTACCTCGGTCGTTTGCACGTCGGTCACCGTATCTGCCCCACTTCGGACGTGTCTTCGTGTCGGCGCTGGCAGTATCGCGGGCCCTTCGGGGAGAAGGAGCGTGCAAGAGGCTCTGGGATACATCAAGTCACTAACTTTTTCGTCGAGTTTCGGTAATCCCCCACGATGCGGGAAGAGGACAAAGGCACCGGCCGGCGCGAGTAGGTGTGGACTGCGCACCGGCCGGTCCTTTTTTCCCTCCCCCCGGGCCCGCTCCCCAACGGGCCCGCGTCCGGGCGTCCCCCTCCCCCGAGGGAGCACCCGGAGGTGATGTCCGGAGGCCCCCTCGGCCTCCGGACATCACCTGTCTGTGTTCGTTCAGTTCACCGGCGGTTTGGTGCCGTTCGGCTCCCAGTTGCCGTCCGGGCTCACTCCACCGCCGGGACGGGGCGGGACCGGAGCCTTGATCGGGCCCGGCTTCGGGGTCTCTTCGAGGTCCTCGGTCGCCTTGGCCTCGTCGTCCTCGACGGGTGCGGTGTTGGTCTCGGTCGTCATCGGGTTCCCTCATTTCCTCGACTGCTCCATAGGACGCAACGAGGCTGCCACCAGATACACGCAGAGCCAGCTTTTTCGCGGAAATTTCTTAATCTGTGGCAGGCGGGTGACCTGATCAGTGCTTTTGCCACTGATTTGTGTCGCTGAGTAGTTGACGGCTCACGTCCGCGAGTTGTTCGGCCCAGCGCCGATAGCCCTCCGGACCGGGGTGGAAACGGTCTTCGGCGAAGGTCGCGGGATCCAGCATCGCGGCGGGCATCGGTACGTGGACGACTCCGGGGAGTGACGACAGCCGGGCCGCCGAAGCGTCGAGAGCGGACGATCGCGCGCCGAGGACGTCCCGCAGCGGTCGCGGCAGCGCGGGGAAACGGCCCATCGGCGGTACCCCCGCCAGCACCACCGGGATCCGCCCGATGCGACGCCGCAGGGAGACGATCAGGTCAAGCAGGTCGCGCCGGTAGCGCGTGGCCGAATGCAGTTCGATCGTGTCGTTGACGCCCAGCGCGATCACCACGAGGTCGGCCGGTTCGAGCAGCGGGAGCAGGTCTTCGCGCACGACCCGCGCGTTGGCCCCGGTCTTGCCGACGGCCTGCCAGGCGACCGCGCGGCCGTCACGGGCGAGTTCGTCCGCGAGCCGCCCGGTCAGTGCCTCGGCGTGCGTCGCGGCGCCGACGCCGTCCACAGTGGACTCGCCGAGCACCGCCAGCCGCACCGGACGGCCGTCGCCCGCCACGAGACCGCTGACCGGTCCCGCCGCGGCGGGCAGCCTGGGCGTCGTACGGCGCACCCGGACGGCTTGCGCGAGCAGGATCGGGGCGAGCACTACCGCACGGCTGATCACCCGGCGACTCTACTTCCGCGTTTCGTCCTCTGAACGCGATCGTTGCGCACGCGACAACCGCGTTCAGAGGACGAAACGCGAAGTCAGCCCTGGGCGATCGCGACCGTCTGGTGGATGAGCGTGTCGTCCGACGCCGCGCGAAGCAGGTAGTCGGCGACGTCGGCGCGGTTGAGGCTGTAGCTCCCCGGGACATTGCCTTCGGTGCTGGCGGCGATGACGCCGGTGTGCGGCCCGTTCCTGGCTTCCTTCGAGGACCGGGAACCGGCGGAAGCGGAACTCGACGAGTGGGCGGAGCGGCTCACGACGACGCTGGCGCGAACTCTCTGCTCACTTGCCCTTGGCGTCCAGCATCGCGTGCCACTTCGCGTACATGTCGTTGAGCTCCTTGATCATGAAGCTCAGGAAGTCCCGCATCTCGGCGACCCGTTCACCCGCCGGCGTGTCCGCGCCGAGGGCCGAAACGCCCTCGTCGGCGGCGTCACGCCACAGGGTGATCATGCGGTCGCGTTTCATGAAGGTGGCGTACCAGAGGTCGTCGAAGAGGCGGTAGTGGTCGCGGCGTGAGCCCGGCTCGCGTTCCTTGGCGACCAGTCCGATCTGCTCCAGCCAGCGCACGGCCCCCGAGATCGCGGCGGGACTCACCGAGAGCTGGTCGGCCAGTTCGGCCGCGGTGAGCCGACCGGCGTCGGTGGTCATCAGCGCCGCGAACACCCTGGCGGGCATCCGCTGCATCCCGATCTGGGAAAGCGTGAGGCCCAGGTGCTCCACGTAACGGCGGACGGCGTCCTCGTCTCTCTCGGTGCTCGAAGCACTCTCAGGCGTCGTCGTCATGAGCACATCCTCTCTTACCGCCCCCAGAGTGATCACATCATCCATACGTTTTCTTAACTTCACAACTTCGTGAAATCACTGTACCTTCAGCTTCATGGAAAACGCCATCTCCATCTCCGGCCTCCACAAATCCTTCGGCCGGACCAAGGCTTTGGACGGCCTTGACCTGCAGGTACCCGCTGGGGAGGTGCACGGCTTCCTCGGCCCGAACGGCGCGGGGAAGTCGACCACCGTCCGGGTCCTGCTCGGCCTGCTCCACGCAGACTCGGGCGACGTCCGCCTGCTCGGCGGCGACCCCTGGAAGGACGCGGCGGGCCTGCACCGGCGCCTCGCCTACGTCCCCGGCGACGTGAACCTCTGGCCCAACCTCTCCGGCGGCGAGGTGATCGATCTGCTGGGACGGCTGAGGGGCGGCCTCGATCAGCGCCGCCGCAAGGACCTCGTCGAACGCTTCGACCTCGACCCCAAGAAGAAGGGGCGCACCTACTCCAAGGGCAACCGGCAGAAGGTCGCGATCGTGGCTGCGCTGGCCTCGCACGTGGACCTGCTGATCCTCGACGAGCCGACCTCCGGGCTGGACCCGCTGATGGAGGCCACCTTCCAGTACGCGATCCAGGAGGAGCGCGAGCAGGGCCGCACGGTGCTGCTGTCGAGCCACATCCTGGCCGAGGTCGAGGCGCTCTGCGACAAGGTCAGCATCATCCGCAACGGGCGCACCGTCGAGACCGGCACGCTGGCCGAGCTCCGCCACCTCACCAGGACGTCGATCTCGGCCGAACTGGCGGGCCCGCCGAACGGGCTGACGAAACTCCGGAACATCCACGACCTCAAGGTCGAGGGCAACCGGGTCCGGTTCGACGTCGAAACCCGCTCGCTCGACGAGGCGCTGCGTCAACTCACCGAAGTCGGCGTCCGCAGCCTGACCAGCCAGCCGCCGACGCTGGAGGAGCTGTTCCTCCGGCACTACACCACCGAGGCGAGCGCGAAATGACCGCGACACTGGACCGCCCGGCGGCGGCCACCGGCCCGGCGCACGGACTGGTCGGCACCTGGCAGCTGACCAGGCTCGCGCTGCGGCGTGACCGGATCGTCCTGCCGATCTGGATCGTCCTGCTCGGGATCATGCCGTCGACGTCCTCGGGGACGTTCGAAACGCTGTACCCGACGGCCGCCGAACGGGCGGGGCTCACCGCGAGCATGGGCGCGAACCCGTCGCTTTCGCTGATCTACGGCCCGGCGTTCGACCTCTCGACCGCGGGCGGGTTCACCGCGTGGCGGCTCGGCGGTTTCCTCGCCCTGATCATCGGGCTGATGGCCGTCTTCACCGTCACCCGGCACACCCGCGCCGAGGAGGACACCGGCCGCGCGGAACTGCTGGCCTCCGCGGTGGTCGGCCGGTACGCCCTGCTGACCTCGGGCGTGCTGGTGTCCGCCGGGGCGAGCGTCCTCATCGGACTCGTCGAGGTCGGGCTGATGGTCGGCGCGAAGCTGCCCGCCGACGGCTCTTGGGCGCTCGGCGCCGCCACCGCGGTGACCGGGCTGGTCTTCACCGCGATCGCCGCGGTCGCCGTCCAGGTGGCCGAGTACGCGAGGACGGCCAACGGGATCGGCGCCACCGCCGTCGGTGTCGCGTTCCTGCTGCGCGCGGTCGGCGACTCGACCTCGGACGCGACCTGGGTCTCGTGGCTGTCCCCGATCGGCTGGGCGCAGCAGATCCGGCCGTTCTCCGAGGAGCGCTGGTGGGTGTTCCTGCTGCCACTCGCCGCGATCGTGGTCGTCGGCGCCGCCGGCTACGCGCTGCTCCCGCGGCGCGACGTCGGCACCGGCATCCTCCCGCCGCGTCCCGGGCCCGCCGAAGCGGCGACGTCGCTGCGCAGCCCGTTCGCGCTGGCGTGGCGGCTGCACCGGGGTCCGTTGATCGGCTGGGTGATCGGCACGGCGGTCTGCGCCGCGGTGTTCGGCTCGGTCGCGAGCGGGATCGGCGACGTCGTCGGGCAGAGCGAGCAGGCGAGGGAGATCTTCCAGCGCCTCGGCGGCACGAACGGGCTGATCGACGCCTTCATGGCGGCGATGACCGGCCTGTTCGCCATGGTCATCGCGCTCTACGGGGTGCAGGCCGCGCTGCGGATCCGCGCCGAGGAGACCGCGATCCGCGTCGAGCCGCTGCTCGCGACCGGCGTCGGCAGGATGCGCTTGCTGGGGAGTCACCTCGTGTTCGCGTTCGGCGGCACGGCGCTGATGATGGTCGTCAGCGGTGTCCTCTTAGGACTGTCGAACGGGATGCGCGCGGGCACCGTCGGGGACTCCGTCGGGGACATGGTGGGCGCTTCGCTGGCCCAGCTCCCGGCGATCTGGGTGATCACCGGCCTCGCCGTGGCGCTTTTCGGCCTGGCGCCGAAGTTCTCGACGGCCGCCTGGGCGATCGCCGGGGTGGCGTTGCTGCTCAGCCTGTTCGGCGCCGTGCTGAACCTGCCGCGGGTGCTGCTGGACGCCTCGCCGTTCTCGCACGTTCCGAAACTGCCCGCCGCGGAGTTCACCGCGACACCGCTGATCTGGCTGACCGGGGTCGCCGTGGTCGCGCTCGCGGCCGGGCTCATGGGCTGGCGGCGTCGCGACGTCGGCTAGCCACAGGGGAAACCGTGAAGGCCGCCCGACGGGGTGGGCGGCCTTCACGGTTCTTGCCGTATCGCGCCGCCGGGCGTGACGACCAGTTTCGCGACCGGTACGCCGCCACCACAGGCTTTACCCGCCGGGTAGACGATCGCCGGTGTCACGACGAGCGCGTGGGGTTTCCGGTCACCGAGGGTCACCGTTGTTTTGATCGGCGTGGCCGGCAGGCCCCGGATCGGGATGAAGACGTGCTCGCCGCCGGGCGCGGACCCGGTCACGCAGTCACCGGCCCAGCACAGCTCCAGCGACACGCGGCCGAGGCCGGCGGCCACTTCCGGCGGGACGTCGAGGGAGATCCCCTCCTCCAACGCGATGGCCGGGCAGGCTTTCTCGGCGGGCTGGCCGCAGGCGGTCAGAGTCGCGAGCAGGAGCACGAAAACGGGTAGCCGCCGCATACCGGGCAGACGTCGCGAAGGCCGCCCGGGTTGCATCAGTCGCGCCGGAAGCCCGAGGTCGTGCTGGGCGGGAGTTCCGTCGGGGTGGTGGACGGCGTCACGGTCCTGGTCACCGTGCGGGGCGCGGGCGTGCTGGTGCGCGTGACGACGAGGGGTTCCGGGACGCTTCCCGGCACGGTCACCGTGATCTCCCCGACCGACTGGGACGTCGTGGTCGGTGACGGGGTCGTGCGGACTTCCTGGACGCGGGGCTGTGGCTCGCGCCCTGCCACCAGGAGGGCGGCGACGAGCAGTCCGGTCGCGAGACCGGCGATGGCCGCGACCATGACGGAACCGGTGGTGGGACCCTGGACTGACATCCGGCACCCCCTCGACATGCGAAGCGCAGGTACGAGGACTTCTCGCGTTGATCTTACTTTTTGTTACGCAGCGTGCAAGTCGAGTGGAAGGTGCGCAGTCCGTCGACCACGATCCGCACGAGATGCCGTTCTTCGAGCGAATACCGTTCGGCGGCGAGGCACCCGGCGATCAGGGCGCGCAGGTCGTCGCCGTCGATGTCCTCGCGTACCGCGCCCGCGGCCTGCGCCCGGGTCAGCAACGCCTGCGTCGCCGCCCGGAAATCGTTGCCGGCGCTCGCTTTGAAGGCGAGTCCCGTCGTCTCGGCGAGCGCGTCGCACAGGGCCCGGTTGCGGGAAGCCTGCTGGACGACGCGTTTGAAGAAGTCGAAGAACGCCTCGCCGGGGTCTTCGGCGTTCAGCAGTTCCCGCGCCTCCTGGGCGAATTGCTCGACGCGGTCGAGGACGACGGCCTGGAACAGCGCTTCCTTGCTGGGGAAATGGCGGTAGACCGTGCCCGCGCCGACACCGGCGATGCGGGCGATCTCGTCGAGGGGGACGGCGAGGCCGTTGACGGCGAAGGCCTCTTCGGCCGCCGCGAGCACCTTCGCGCGATTGCGTCTCGCGTCGGCGCGCAGCACGGGCTTGTCCACTGTTCCCCTCCTCGACCCGGTTCAACGTCGCTCAGGGTGAGGACATTCCTCACTGGACCGCGGTCTGCGCGCCTTCCGGCGTGAACAGGGTCTGGGCCGTGGTGAACAGGTACTCCCATACGCCCGGGATCAGCAGCACGGCGGCGACCGCGAACACCGGGAAGATCAGCCGGTTCTCCACCTTCTTGCCGGTGCGGAACCGCAGCGGCTTCGGCGGCCGGATCTCGTACCAGGTCTCGCCCGCGATCGGGATCGGGAACAGGAACGGGCAGCCGGACTCGGTCAGCGCGTCCCCGAGGCAGTGCACGAAGCAACCGGCCGCGACGGCGATGCCGAGCCAGCCGGAGATCTCCGCGAGCTGCGCCGCCTTGTCCGGCGGGGCGGTCCACACCCACCACCCGACCGCGGCGCCGCTGACCGGCAGGAGCCAGTCGCCGAGCGCGCCCTCCGCGAGCAGCAGACCGAGGACGACGACGCCGAACACCGCCCAAGGTCCGCCCTCGGTGGTGCCCCAGGAGGTCAGGAAGCCGAGGCCGACGGCGAACAGCACGGTGTGCGAGAGGTGCCGGTGCTTACCGGTGACCTTCTCGTCCCGGGGCCCCTTGGTCAGCGCGTAGAGAGCCGCCGAGACGCGGCGGAGCAGCCAGGAGATCGCGCCGGTGAACCATCCGAGCAGTCTCGACGCGCTGGCACCCGGATGGTCGAGGTCCGGGAGGAGGGCGAAACCGGCCGTGGTCGCGGCGAACACGACCGCTTGGTGCACCGTGCCGGCCCCGACGGCGGGCGCGAGCGCGAGACCCGCGCACCAGCCTGTCAGGGCATGGGTCCGCCCCATCATCGTGCTGCTTCCCCCAGGTGTCGCGGATCACGAGCCCACGACCGTAGCGGGGGATCAGGCGGGGGGCTCTTCCGACACGCTGAGGTGCTCGGCGACGCCGGTGAGCTCGATCACTCGGCTCACCTGCGGGCTGGGCACCAGTTCGAGCTCGACGGCCTTCTCGGCGGCTTGGCGCTGTGCCTGGAGCACCACGTTCAGCGCCGAGGAGTCGAAGAAGGTCACGCCGGTGAGGTCGGCGACGACCCGGCCGGACGGCTTGTCCGTGATCAGGGCCCCGAGGGTCTCCTGGAGCTGCGGGCTCGTCAGCAGGTCGAGCTCACCGGTGACCACCACGCGCGGTACAGACGCGTCGGCGTCCAGCGTGATGCTGAAACCGGGCGGCGTGGTGTTCTGGTCCGCTGCGGGCATGCACATTCTCCTCATCAGGTGAGAACCGACGCTCAGCGCCGGAACGCGCCTGTGGTCTCAAGCGACGGCCGCGCCCAGTCCGGACACGGACGCACGCTCTTCTTCGGCGGGTTGGCTTGGCTGTCCCCGCAACGACAGTCTCAACCCTAACCCAGTCCGGACGGGGCGCCACGATCGCCGTCACGCGCGTCGCCGACCGGCGTCCCGGACGCGCTCAATGCGCCGTCAGCGCTTTGCGCCCGGCGCGGCGTTCCCGGAGGAACAGCTCGCGGCGCTCGATCTCACCGAGCCCGCCCCAGATGCCGTACGGCTCCTGGACCGCCAGCGCGTGCTTACGGCACTGCGCCAGCACGGGGCAGGCCTGGCAGATCGCCTTCGCTCGTGATTCGCGCCGCTCACGGGCCGAACCGCGCTCGTTGTCCGTGTGGAAGAACAAGCTGCTGTCGGCCCCCCGGCACGACCCACGGAGCTGCCAATCCCACTCTTCCGCCACCACGTTGGGCAGCCGGCTCACGTCAGCCACGTCGGTCCCCGCCTTTCCAGGAGATCGTTTGTCCCCGGTTACATGCCCGCCGCCTGCGCGACTCAAACCTGGGTTTGGTTTGCTCACACTCCGGGCAATCGACGACTCGGCAGCGCAGCTCGAGAGAGGAACACACGTGGTGGACAACACCCCGCCCAGCGGGGAGGGCGCTCAACTCATCGAGGTACGCACGGCCGCGGTACCGCACGTGGTACCGACTCTCCGGACGATCGTCGCGGACATCGCGATGCGCCAGGACTTCGACCTGGACGCGGTCGAGGACCTCCGGATGGCGGTGGACGAGGCCTGCTCCATGCTGCTCCCCTCGGCCGCCGACGGCCATCTGACCTGCGTTTTCTCGTGGAAGGACGGACGGATCGAGGTGACCGTCTCGGTGCTTTCGGATTCGCCGGAACCCGACGACGAGACCGGTCTGTCCTGGCAGCTGCTCACCGCGCTGGCGACGTCCGCGCGGCGGAGTGTCACCCCGGCCGACGGCGGCTACCTGTCCAGGGTGGAGCTCATCCGGGAGAGCGAGGCGGCCCGGCCGTGACGGATCCCGTCGAGCAAGACGGCGCGGACGTCCCGGCTCTGTTCGAGCGCATGCACGCGCTGGCCCCGGACGCCCCGGAACGGGAACGGCTGAGGGACGAGCTGGTGCGCGCGCATCTGGAGCTCGCGCGCAACCTGGCGCGGAAGTTCCGCAACCGGGACGAGTCGATGGAGGACCTGGTCCAGATCGCGACGATCGGGCTGATCCACGCCGTCGACCGGTTCGATCCCGGTCAGGGCAGTGACTTCCTGGCGTTCGCGGTCCCGACCATCTCCGGCGAGCTCCGGCACCACTTCCGCGACAACAGCTGGTCGGTGCGGGTCCCGCGGCGGCTCAAGGAGCTGAACGCGAACATCTCGGCCGTACGCGAGGAGCTGACGGTCCGGCTTTCGCGCGCGCCGAAGCCCAGTGAGATCGCCACCCATCTCGGCATCCCGATCGACGAGGTCTACGAAGGCCTCCGGGCCGGCCAGGGCCGGTACGGCGCTTCGCTGGACAACCTCCTGGAGAACTCGGCGCACACCCGCTTCGGCGAGGCCGACGCCAACCTGAGCCAGGCGGAGCTGCGCGAGGCGCTGCGGCCGATGCTGGAACGGCTGCCCGATCGCGAACGCAAGATCGTCGCGCTGCGGTTCGGGTCCGGGATGAGCCAGTCGGACATCGCGCGCCGTGTCGGTGTTTCGCAGATGCAGGTGTCGAGGTTGCTGGCCTCCACGCTCAAGAAACTGCGGGAAGGATGGACCGAGACAGAACTCACCGACGGACCCTGATTCGACCTTGACCCTTGTGGGTATCTGGGAGACGAACAGCGGATCTGAGAGTCTCTCGTGTGAGGGGAGGTGCGGAACCATGACGATGTCCAAGACGCGATCGGAGGGCACGTTGCCGGTGGTCTCCCTGCCCCTGCCGGTCGATGTGACGGCTCCCGCCGTCGCGAGGCAAGCGGTCCGGTCGACCTTGGCGAGCCTCGGCCTCGACGGCCCGGAGGTCGACGACGTCCTGCTGGCGACCTCCGAACTGGTCACGAACGCGTTCGAACACGGTGAGAAGCCGGACAGGCTCGACGTCGAGTACGCCGGGGGCAGGCTCACGCTGCGGGTCTACGACTCCGGCTCGAGCCGCCCGAAGCTGAAGGAGCCTTCGCCGATGGCGGCGCGCAGCCGCGGTCTTCAGCTGGTGCACGCTCTGTCCGACGACTGGGGTCACGAGCTGTGCGAAGGCGGCAAGTACGTCTGGGCTGTCTTCAGCCTTCATCAGGCCGACGCGCGAGCCTGAGCGCGGCGTCCGTTTCGGCGATGCGGTCCCGGAGCGATTTCCGCTCCAGCGCTTCGACGGCGGCGACCAGCACCTCCCTGAGCGGGTACGGCAGTTCGGCTTCCAGCTGTTCGGCCGCGGCGCTGGTCGCCGCCCACTCCGCTTCGAGCGTCGGCATCAGCGCGAGCGTCTTCTCCGTCAGCGACACGATCCTCTGCCGGGCGTCGCGCCCGGGTCGGAGCGAGACGAGGTCCTGTTTCGCCATCTGCGCGATGGTCTGACTGGCCGCGGAATGCGTCACGCCGACTTCGGCGGCGAGGTCGCGGATGGCCAGCGGCCCGTGCGCGACGATCGCGCGGACGAACGGCGTGAAGCGCGGCCGGTACTCCCCCAGCCCGATGTCCTCGAAGAACGCGGAGACATCCGCTTCGGTCGTTTCGAGGACATGCCGGAGCAAAGTGCCCATCCCTCGTTCGCGCGGCGGCCTCCCCACCAGCGGATCATAACGACATACTCTCCAGATGACGCCCGAAGAGCTGCTGACGACCACCCGAACCGTCCGCAAACGACTGGACCTGACCCGGCCGGTACCTCTCGAACTGGTGAAACACGCCCTGCAGGTCGCGTTGCAGGCGCCGAGCGGGTCGAACACGCAGCGCTGGCACTGGCTCGTGATCACCGATCCCGGCCAGCGGGCCGAACTCGGGAAGCTCTATCGGCGGGCGTGCCACGAGTACCTGGATTCCCCACGGGCGGCGGGGAAACTGTTCGCGGACGATCCGGCGCGTTCGAAGGTGCAGAAGCGCGTCGGCTCCAGTGTCGAGTACCTGGCAGACAAGATGGGCGAGGTGCCGGTGCACGTCATCCCGTGCCTGGAGACGACGGACGCCGAACTGCCCGCCGGCAACCAGGCCGGGCTGTGGGGGAACCTGCTGCCCGCCGTGTGGAGCTACATGCTCGCGGCGCGGGCGGTCACGCTCGGCACGGCGTGGACGACGCTGCACCTCGCGTACGAGAAGGAGGCCGCGGAGATCCTCGGCCTGCCTGCCAACGTGCACCAGGCCGCGCTGATCCCGACGGCGTTCTACACCGGCGACAGCTTCAAGCCCGCCGCGCGTCAGCCGCTCGAAGAGGTCATGCGGCTGGACCGCTGGTGAGGGTTGGGAGGCGGAGCTGGAGGTTCGCGCGGAAAGTGACCGTACGCGTGAACCCGCCCCGGCCGAAGGCCCCGCTATCGCGGTGACAGGGCGCCTTCGATCGCGGACGCGGATTCACCTTTGGACACCGAGGTAGGACTCCAGCCGGTCCGCAAGCGGCTTGGGGTGACTCAAGGGCACGGAGTGCGAACCGTCGATCTCGTCGGGCGCGAACCCGAGCCTGTCCTGGACGACCCGGCGTTGGAACTCGGGCGGGAAGAACTGGTCTTGCCGCGCGATGAGCACCTTCGTCGGGACGTCCGGCCACTTTTCCAGCGGCCACGGCTGTCCCCATTCGGCGCTGACCTGGTTCCGCGCGTGCGAACCCGCCTCCGCGACGATTTCCGCGGGGACGCCGTTGTAGAACTGCTCTTCCTCGCTGAGGCTGTCGTCGGACTTGAAGCCCGTGTTGCCCCACCAGTCCCCCGGTGACTCGCCCGGTTTCGGGATCATCGCGGTCAGCATCACGAGCAGCCGCGCCCCGAGCTTCCCGGCGACGATCGGCGCGGTGAAGCCACCGTAGGAATGGCCCAGCACCACCAGATCGCCGCGGTCGCCGATCGCGTTCACGACGGCGTCGACGTGCTCGGGGAAGCCCGCTTCCTCGTCTTCGATCGGCAGGTTCACCGCGACGACGTCGTGGCCGCGTCCGGTCAGTTCCGCCTCGAGGAGGTGGAAGTCCCAGGCGCTGCCGCCACCGCCGTGGATCAGTACGAAGGTCGCCATCGCCCCAGCTAAGCCGAAGCCCGGGAGATCAGCAACGACCGAGCATGTCGCCGAGCGCGCTCTTCTCCGCTGTGGTGATCGTGAGGCCGTAGTAGTGCTTCACGGTGATCCAGTCGGTGGCGTAGGTGCACCAGAACGAGACGAGCGGCGGCTTCCACTGGTCCGGCGCCTTGTCGCTCTTCTCCTGGTTGACGTTGTCGGTGACGGCGAACAGCTGCGGGCGGGTCAGGTCGTTCGCGAACTGGCGCCGCTTCTCGTCGGTCCAGGACTTCGCGCCGCTGACCCAGCTCTGCGCGAGCGGGACCATGTGGTCGATGTCGACGTCGGTCGGCTTGGTCCAGGTCTCGCCGTCGTAGATGCTCGTCCAGCTGCCCGACGTCGGCGCGCAGTCGGAGCCGGCCTTGACGTCCTTGCCGTCGCGCTTGAGCACGAACTCGCGCGTGTTGCAGTTGTTCCCCTGGTTGTCCCAGTGCGGGTACTTCTTGCGGTCGTAGCCGTCCATCGAACCGCGCGGCGCGACGGTCAGTTCGTCCAGCTGTTTGCGCGCGTCCGCGGCGCCGGCGGTGTTGGACGACGTCGGCTGGCTCTGCTGCAACGCGGAACCCTTGCCGGTGACCAGCCAGATCCCGACGAGCACCACGGCCGCGAGGCTGATCAAAAGGAGCAAGCGCTGGGCTGTGGTCATCTGCCGGGTACGCGTGGCCACCGCGCGGGTCCTCTCGACGGGGGATTGGGAGTGCCCAAGTATCGCCGCGCCGCGCGGGGAAACCGGGAGCGACACGGCGATGACACCAGGTAGTTGTTGTCACATCGGTGCCCTGATCAGCGACTACCCCAGGGACGCTGCCGGAAGGAGCGGGCTTGTGGGCGCCGAAAAACGTAAGTGGAACACCCGGGTCGACGACTATCTGAACCGGAAGGCCGCGGAACGCGGGCACGTGATCGCCATGGCACGTATGGGATCCACCGCGCTGGAGCGCGGCGATCTCGACGAGGCCGAGGTGTGGTTCCGGAAGGCCGCCGAGGGCGGGGACAGGGTCGCGATGGGCAACCTGGCGCACCTCCTGCGCGAACGCGGCGTACCCGAACAGGCCGAACGCTGGTACCGCGAGGCGGCGACGGCCGGTGATTCGCATGCCATGGCGCATCTGGGAAATCTCTGCGCGCGGCGCGGTGACACGGAGACCGCCGAGGACTGGTGGCGGCGGGCCGCCGTCGAGGGCCGGGTCGAGGCGATGGCGGAGCTCGGGCGGTCGCTGCACCGGCGCGGAGAGCTCAAAGAGGCTGAGCGCTGGGCGGGTGAAGCCGCGGAGTCGGGCAACCTCGAAGGGATGATCACGCTCGGCGCCCTGCTGTGCGACACCGACCGGTCGGACGAAGCGGAACCCTGGTGGCGCGAGGCCGCCACCGAGACCGACGCGCCGTCCCTGGTCAAACTCGGCCTGGAGGCCGAGCGGCGGAACGACCTGACGCGCGCGGAAAGCTGCTACCACGCGGCAGCGGCAGCGGGTGCCCCCGAAGCCGCCGTCCGGCTCGGCCTGGTGCTGCACCGGCGTGGTGAGCTCGACGCCGCCGAACGCTGGTATCTCAAGGCCGCCAAGCGGGGCGACGCCGCGGCGATGACGAACCTGGGCGTGCTGGCCAACGACCGGAACGATCCCGGCGAGGCCACCGCCTGGTACCGGAAGGCCGCGGAGCTCGGCAGCGTCCCCGCGTACACGAACCTCGGCAGGCTCGCCGCCGACCACGGCAACTTCCAGGAGGCCGAGCACTGGTTCCGCGCGGCCGCCGACACCGGCGATCAAGCGGGGCGACGGGATCTGGAGGAGCTGTACCGCAATTCGGGCGTCCGGCACCGGCGCGGGTACTAGGCTTTCCAGTTCCGCATCACCGCGAATCCCTCGCGCAGCCGCTGGAGTTTGCGGCTGCGGTACGGGTCCTCGCCGTCGTCGAGCCGCCACCGTTCCTCGACGCCGGCGCGGAACACCGCGAGCCCCTCGAAACCGAGTCCGGCGGTGAAGTCCGCGATGCTCACGTCGACGCGTCCGGATCCGTCGAGATCCAGGCGTAGCAACCACTCCGCGAGTTCCTTGGGCTCCGGCGGCGAGTCCGCGCACGCCTCCGCGTACAACGCGAGCGCGGTCCTGACCTCTTCGCCGAGCGCGCCGAACGAGTCCTCGACGAAGTCCAGCGCCTCGACGACGAGTTCGACGACGCGGCACAGCAGCGGCGCGTCCATGAGTTCCTTGGCGGTGGCGAGTACCTCGCGTACCTTCTCGGTGTACGCGAGCGTGCCCTGGAAGCCGACGAAACCGCGCAACCGCAACGTTCCCTCGACGTGCCGTCGCAGCGCGTCGAGGTCCTCGCGGCCGGCCTTGAGCGAGAGCTTGCGGAACAGGACCGGGTCCTCGTTCGCGTGCCCGACGAGCAACTCGACCAGCTCGTCGCGCGTGAGGGTCTCGACGTACCCGCGGATGTCGGCGGCGCCGCCGTCCGCCACCCCTTCGAGGACCAGCAGCCCGACGGCCACGCAGTGCTTGCAGAAGAAGCCGTCCGCCGCGTGCGGGCAGGAGCACTCGCCGACGAGCTCGCCGCCGACGTTGCGTAACCGGACGGTGTAGCGGTCGGTGCCGCTGACCACCGCCGCGACCCCGCCCGCGACGTCGTCCAGCGCCTCGACCGACTCCAGGTACTTGGCCCCGCGCGCGAACGAGACGTCACCGGCCTGCCTGCGGAGTTCGTCCTCGCTGAACCACGTCACCGCCCTATTGAACCCCTTGGGCCGGAGGACCGAGGAACAACCCGCCGCTCGCGTCGAGGACCTGCCCCGTCACCCAGCGGGCGTCGTCGGAGGCGAGGAAGGCGACGACGTCCGCTATGTCGTCTTGGTTCCCGAGCCTTCCGTGCGCGGTGAGGCTTTCGATGGCGGCTTCCAGCTCCGGTGTGAAGATCCCGCCGTTGGCCTCGGTCCTGGTGGCGCCCGGCGCGACGACGTTGACCGTGATCCCGCGGGGTCCGAGCTGGTGGGCGAGGGTGCGGCTCATCGTCTCGAGCGCGCCCTTGGTCATCGCGAAGGACGTCTGCGCCGGGTTGGCCATCCTGGTGGCGACCGAGGAGACGTTGATGATGCGGCCGCCGTCGTTCATCGGTGCTCGTTGGATGAGGAAGTACGGCGCCCTGACGTTGACCGCGAAGAGCTGGTCGAATCGCTCGGGCGTGTCCGTCTCGATGGGTCCCGCCGGCTGAGCGGCCGCGTTGTTGACCAGGATGTCGAGGCTGTCGATGCCTTCAAGGGCTTTGTCGACGCCTTCCATCTGCGCGAGGTCTCCCTGACTGCTGTCGTGCCTTCGGACCTTGACGCCGTCCCTTTCGAGCCGCCGCGCGATCGCCGCCCCGATCCCCTTGGACGCCCCGGTCACCAATGCCGTCTTCGAACTGTTAGTTACTACCACTTTGATAGTCTCTACCACATGGGCCTGCGAGATCGCCAGCGCGCCGAGACACGGCTTCAGGTGCAGACGCACGCCGTCCGCCTCTTCACCGACGTCGGCTACGACGCCACCACCGTCGCCGACGTCGCCGCGGCCGCCGGCGTCTCGGCGATGACGGTCTACCGGCACTTCCCCACAAAGGAGGACCTGGTCCTCTACGACGAATACGACCCCTTGACGGCTTCCGCTGTCGCCGCCCAGCCCGCTTCTTTGTCTCTGGCCGCGCGGATCGGGCACGCGCTCTCGGAGACGGCCGCTCACGGGTCTTCGTCGGAGAAGGCGTTCCTGCTGGCGCGGCTACGGCTGATGATCTCGGTTCCGGCGCTGCGGGCGCGGCATCTGGACAGCCAGTACGCGACCGCCGATGCGATCGTGGCTGCTCTCGATCGCTCTTCGCCTGAGGAGGAGTTTCGGGTGCGGGCTACGGCTATGGCCTGCCTCGGCGCCGCCCACGTCGCGCTGATCCGGTGGGCTGAGACGGATGGGGAGGGAGACCTGCCGGGGTTGATCCGACAGGCCCTCACCAGCGTCTTCGGGGACTAGCTGGCCACGAAAGCTAACTTGCCAGCACCGAGCCGCCGTGTCATCCCGGGTTTTGACGGCTACCGCTAGTACTGTCGAACCCGTGTTCGAGGACATCCGTCACCGCGACTACGGCAGCCTCCAGGGGCACGTGTTCCCAAATGCGCACCACACGCCAACCAGCATGCTCCAGCGCGACAGTAACCAGACGGTCGCGCTCAACGTTGCGACGAAGCTTCGGCGTCCAGTACCACTCATTCGACGTGGGCTGTCTTCCATGGTCGGGACACACATGCCAAAAGCACCCGTCCACGAACACCGCAACCTTACGAGCCGTGAAGACCACATCCGGACGGACCTTCACCCCGTCGTCCAACGTCAGGCGAAGATCCTTGCGGTACCGGTAACCAAGGCGATGCAGGGCCTTACGGAGTGCAACTTCCGGTTTAGTGTCAGCCCGTCGGTTAGCCTGCATGTTTCGAGACCTGCCAGCATCCTTCGGCGCTGGATAGAGCCCCTTCGCGTGGGCTCGGGCACGAGCCTCGCTGCGATCACCTTGAACCACGCCTGCCGAACCTCTTCATCCGATCACGGACACATGAGGCAAGATACCTCGCTGGGCCCCTCGCCAGCTGCATCACCCTGGAAGGTTAAGTGACATGAAGCTCAACGCTGTCGAGATCTGTGCTGGCGCTGGCGGCCAGGCCCTCGGCCTGCACAACGCCGGCTTCCATCACACTCTCGCGGTCGAGCTAGATCAGAACGCTTCCAAGACCCTTAAAACCAACAGTGACCTCAAGAACAGTGGTTTCACTCTGGACGAGGTCAAGACGGGCGACGTGGCGGACCCAGAGATCTGGAAGCCTCACGACTACAAGGGGATCGACCTGCTCGCCGGCGGCGTACCTTGCCCCCCGTTCACGATCGCGGGCAAGCAGCTTGGAGCCAATGACGAGCGAGACCTCTTCGCCTGGACCATCGAGCAGGTAGAGACCGTGGAACCGCGCGCTTTGCTCCTCGAAAACGTCCGTGGGCTGAGCATGCCGCGCTTCTCCGGATACCGGCAGCATGTACTTGATCGTCTAACATCGTTTGGCTACGTCGCCGAGTGGCGCCTTCTCCATGCTTCCGACTTTAACGTCCCACAACTGCGTCCTCGTTTTGTCCTGGTGGCGCTCCGAGAGGAGTACGCGGACTACTTCAGGTGGCCGAAGCCGCTCCTCAACGCACCTACAGTCGGTGAATCTCTCAAGGACCTCATGGGAACGCGAGGATGGGGACAGATCGACGAGTGGGTAGAACGCGCCAATAAGATCGCTCCCACAATCGTGGGTGGATCCAAGAAGCATGGCGGCGCCGACCTTGGCCCTACCCGAGCCAAGCGAGCATGGCATGAACTCTGGGTGGACGCGCATGGTGTTGCCAACGACGTTCCTGGCCCTAGAGATGAGTATTCTCTCGACGGCCGCGGCCCCAAGCTGACCACAGAAATGGTCGCACGACTTCAAGGCTTCCCCGATGAAGGGGAATGGACCTTCGAGGGACCCAAGACATCCAAGTACAGGCAAATCGGCAACGCCTTCCCTCCGCCAGTCGCAGAAGCTGTCGGACGGTCCATCAAGAACGCACTCAGCAAAAAAGGGAAAAAGGTCGTACGCGAACCAGTCGAACACGACCCAATCTACAAGGCCCTTAAAGAAGTGGGAGACTTCGTCAAAGTCGAACATCTTCAAAATTCCGGCGAGAAACTGATCGACATCCCAGAAGTTGAGCTCAGCATAGCCAGACTGAAGAAAGATTTCGTTGTAGAAACCATCTCCGACAACGGCGTAACCAAGCACAAGCTCGGAGATTTCAAGGCTTTCACGGGGCAGGACGACCATGACCGGCACGCCGTGTTCTTGAAGAGCCGGGCAAAGATCAGCTAGTCATCCAGCTACGGCCGGGTCGCACCGACTCGGCCAATAATGGCCTGTATGTCCGCTGCATCCAGGCCACCCGCGAGCGCAATCTCGTCCTCAGGATCGCCCAGCTTCCGAACTGAGGGATCGTCCAGAATTTGACCCATAAACTCAAGCTTCTCCTTCAAGCGCATCGCCACAATCTCATCAATACTGCCTTGAGCCTCGAGTATTGTCACCCTGGTTTCTGTATCGCGCGCAAGACCTAGCCGGTGAATACGGTCAAGGCTCTGCAGGAATCGACCCGCCTGGAAATCTCGGTCCACATAGATTGCGTCATGGCACACCTGATGCAGGCTAACCCCTTCGCCCAGGGTAGCCGGATTTGAAATAAGGACCGCACATGCTGGGTCGTCGCGAAATAAACGAAGTTGCTCGGATCGATCCACCGTGCCTCCATGCACGACAGCTGGACTAAAATCTCTAAAGAGCACCTCCAGAGACTTTATGCTGCGCACAAAACTAGCCCACACCAGCGTCTTTAACCCTCTTTTCGCATTATTGGCAACGATAGTCAGAGCTTCCTGATACTTGGGGGGTATCTCATACTTTGACAAATCCCTAAGCAAGGAATAGAGCGGCTCGCCTTCATTCACTTCTAAAGGTGGAATTTGAAAAGAGAGCGGCTCGTACTTCGTCGCACCCTCCACAAGAAGCGCAGGACTTGTCGCTGCCATCAATAGCCTAAGAACCGCTCTTCCCAAGGATTCAAAGTCGTTGCGATTTCGCTCAGCACGAGCAGTGAACTGGCCGACCATCGCATCGTATATCTCTCGATGCAAAGGCGACATTTCAATCTTGCGAACACGCGTCGTAACCGGAGGTAGACCCAGTTCTTGTTTTGTCGTTCGCGTATAGAGCGGCCTCAATCTACTACTCGCATAGCCGAGGTCTCCCCCGCCAACTGCCTGCCGAACTACCCGGCGGCCGCGGCCTGGCCAGACAAATGCCAAAAGGCTCTCAAGGTCTTTTGCACCATTAGGCGCTGGCGTACCGCTAAGAATCATCCTTACTCGACTCAAGGGTCCGAGTGCCATGCAGGCACCTCCATAAACCCCGGCAGCACCCAATTTCATCCTGTGCGCTTCGTCCAGGATCATCATTCCCGGAGACTCTTGCAACCACTTAGCGAAACCAGCCAGGGAAGGATTCAAGCGCTCATAGTTCACTAAAAGCAGATCCGCCGAACTTGGCAATCGATTGGTTACAACCTTGACTTCAAGCGGTCGTTTGAAACAAATCCTGGCCTCGTATATCCACGCTTCGTATGCAGCCTTTGGACCCACCACTAACAGACGATCAACTTTTCCCTTTTCGCGCATCGCCGCGAAGACCGCCAAGGCCACCCGGGTCTTACCTGCGCCAGGAACACTAAAATTTGCGCTATGCCCAAGTGATATCAGCCGGGCCACATCCCGACGCTGAAAGTCAGTCAGCGCACCGCACCAGTTTGGACCGAGAAGCCCGTCAACTTCACTCGGATCAACTCCGAGTTGCACATCACCATGCAGCTGCTTATCAGCGTCTTCAGCATCGTCAAGCATCTCCTCGACGGTTGCTTGAAACGCCGCATCCCAGGCGACTGTTTCCGGTTCAGGCCAAGCGGCTAAGGCCTCAAGTCCAACAAGAAATTCATCGACAGGAACAACCACAGCCGTCTTGTCCGAGAACCGTCCCGCCGGGAAACGTTCAAGCAGTCGCCCCAACGCGGGGATAAAGTCATCCCGTGCACGCAACAGGGCTTGAGTCCGAGTTACATCAAATCCAATAAATAAGCTTGTCTCCGGATTAACAGTCATTAAGACCCCGAATAGAAGGCTGCGGTAAGCCAGTCCACTCCATCGCCAGAAGCGGAAACTGTGCGTCGAGTTTCTAGGGCAAGCCGTTCTAAACTGCTCCTCAATTTGATGACCGCTTCGTCAAACGATTCTTCGTCCAGACTTCTGGACCCCCGAGACATAACCAGGTCAGTGACACATTGATCGATATCCTGGCAAGCATCCAGAAGCCTCGTAGGAGCTGCCTGCTTCCGCTTTCGCACCCGAGCATCCTTGCCCGCCGGCATCAGAGCTTTCTCCATTGCAACACGAAGTTCTTGCCCAGCGTGCGCTGCCTCAGCGGCAGCAGGGTCCCGGAGACCGGGATCAGATGCTTCGGCAGCCTTTGCCCGCAAAGCTGTATCGGTCAGCTTTCTGACAGAGGCCAGGGCATTTGATGCACCTTTAACTTTTCGGTTCAGCCCGGGGATAGAAACAGATTCATGACCGCCATCTTGCTCATTCAACGCCTCAGGAAGATGCTTGGACAGATACCGCTGCTGGAAATCATCTTCAATCAGACGAACGTCGGTCTTCGAAAAATCTAGAGTGATAGCAGCTAGGCGATACTCTTTTACTAGCTCCGCCATCTCTGGGTCAATAGCGAGGTCTTTTAAGTACCGGCGATATAACTCTTTAAGCTTCTCAGTTTTGTCTTCGAACGCAAACATCGGCAGGCGAGCGCCCTGAGCCTCACTGCGTTCGACCAACGATTCAATACACCTGAGTACCCACAGGTCCTGCTCACAAGCAGCCGTTGTAGTGCGAAATGTTGTCGCGATCACACTAGTTGGCATCCCCTGTTTGGCCAGTTCGTCAATAGCCAGGAGCCGGTTGATGTAAGAGTACTCTCGATGATGAGTCTTTCGGAGCTGCAGTGACAGCTCAACGTCGCTTACATCGGCCCAAGTGCACGACTCAGGCAGAACCGCGACACGCATGCGCTGCCCTGGCCCGCCAATCTGGAGTAGGGCCGCGCGCCTCGTATTGCCGTTTACAAGTACACCATCTCGGGTGATCAGCCCAGGATCACTTTGTTTGTAATCATTCAGACTCGTAGCCAACCCAGTAAAAACTGGGTCAATTTTTGATAGATCCGACGGCAAGGCTTTAAGCAAGAAGTCTAGGTACTCTTGACTTCCCTGACTCCACGGGTCTACTTCGAGCAAGTCACTTCGCGAACTGTCATGACTACGTTGGGCGCGAATCCTGTGAGTAGCTGGGTTGTAGTACAGATCGCCTACCTGCATCTCGATAACATCTAGATGTGTTGGTCGGCTACGCCAGTCAACAGTTACGGTCTCGTGCACGCCAGCGCCGGCAGCTACTTCTGCTAGTCGACTCTCGATCAGCGCGCGGTTCTCTTCAGCTCGTGGCGGCCGACCGTAGTCTTTAGTCACTACTCTCTCCCGATACGAAGTCGCTCTGGTTCAGCAGTGCAGCCTGCTGAAGTCGTAGCTTAGTACGTCCTAGCCAAGGCCTAGTGCCTCCTGGACTTTAGAACGAGCTTCGGCCGGCAAGGACCGGTAGTCACACCACAGCTCCTCAATCCGGCTAAAGTCTCTGCGATCCGCCTTGACCCAGCTGGCCAGCAGGCGGCGTTCTATAGCCCCAAGGGAAGACAGGTTTCGCAGGACGTCATCCAGGTTGGCTTCAAGGCCACGCCCGCCTACCCTGCACCGCTTGCACTCAGTCACTAGCTGCACTTCGACTCCCGCCGGCGTGACAACTTGCCGTCGAGCGACATCGAGCTGAGCCATCTCATGAGTGCCGACATAGGCATGGCCAGGTGTAATACCGCACGACCGGCACATGTTGCCATCGGCCGCAAGTACCTCTCTGCGCATTGCGGCACCGATAGCAGAATTTGCTCGCTGACTAAGCACAACGCCTCGCTCCCAGACGGGAAGGCCAGCCTTGACAAAGCAGTGCTCGTGAGGATCGAGGGTCAGATCCTCACGATTGGTGTCAATCTGCCACTCAAACTTTCGAAGATCCCGCATTCTTCTGTCAATCTGAGAGACGCCAGGAAAGTCCCTCCTTAGCCTCTCTTTCGTAAATTTATTTCCCTCGCCGACTTCTGCGAGAAGCCATAGGGCGACTCGCTTCATCGTCCCAAGCTCATGATCTTTCCACGACGGGAGCACGTGTAAAGCCCTTCTGTGCCAACTTCACTGGCAGGTCACACTGCAAGCCAGTGGACCATGACAGCTGAACTTCCTTTGTAACACAGAAGCTTCACCGAGCCCACCCATTCAAGCGTCCCTACATCTTTTGTAATGACTACACCGATTGTAGAGACCGGCGGCGCAATTCCGATATATCGCGATCCATTGCGATCCATTGCGACAGATCGGAATCACGGGCAGATTTTCGCCGCCGCAAGAAAATCGAGATTTTTGAGCCAGTCGCTGCCTCATTAATGACGTCGATGCCCTACAGTCGCGTACAGCCCTTCGCTGCGAAGGGCTGTACGCGACTCTTCGGGGAAGGGGTTGATCGAGGGGGATGCCACCGATAGGACGCGTGGGAGGCAGATACCCGAACGGGACTACGCCCATGGCTGCGGCTTTCGCCGAGGCTCTCACTGACCTGCATAAATGCTTCCACTCAAGCACTATCGCTGCGGTAAGCAAGCGGCTTGGAGTCTCTGACGCATCACTCTCGCACTACTACAACGCTCGGCGGCTCCCAGCGATCGCCACTTTGATCTTGATGTACGAGGAGGCGCAACGGGATGTTTCAAGACATGGCGTGCTCACCACAATGCCGTTCACTCTTGAGCATCTTCTCGAGCTCCGAGCCGCCGCCAAGCTGGGGCTTTGCCCTAACTGCCATGGTGCGCTGGTGGAAGTGCGGCCACCATCGGCAACGGACCAGCAGGGAAAGGACCGGCGCAACGGCGTGACGACAGAGAAGGACCGGCGCAACGCGATGAGCACACCTGCGCCGCCGCCAGGGCTCGACGAGGTCTTGTCCTACATCGAGAACGGACACCTGCACGACGTTTCCAGTGTTCTCTGGGCAACCGGTTCCGAAGTGACCGCTGAGGAAGTAGCGGGGGCTGTGTCGTACTTCGTAGAGGCTGGCCACTCTGACGCCGCTGATGTGGTCTTGCAGAGCGCACGGAATCGCAGCCCGCAAGATCGGCTAGACATCATCAGCGAACTCCTCGGCGTCGGGCTGACCGACAACGCACTCTTACTTTTGGAAGGCAGGTGATCTTTGCGCGGAGCGTCGTCCTTGCTACATCAGGTGACAGTCGGAACACGGCCTGAAGCCGCTGTGTCCGCCCTGACCTGGCGCTTGTCGCGCGAGGTCCTCCCTCGTACGACCGTCAGTAACTCGCAGTGCTGGTGATCAACAATACGTGATTGAGGAAAGCGATATGCACTCACGAAGACCGAGATACCAGAGGAAGGCCCGACCGGCAGGCCTAGGAACCAAGGCCGGCAGGGCCCTCCCCCTTCAGAACCCCCGCCTACTGCCGTGGACAAGGAGTCCCTACATGAATAGTAAACGTCGCCGCCCTTCTTCGGGTGGCCGTCCGGCACGAGTCACACGGTCGGGAAGGCTGACTTCCAGCGAAGCTACTGGTGGGAGCGGGCGTCCCGAGCCCACCGGATGGCGCCGGTGGTGGCAACTTGCTTGCACGCACTTCGTCAAGGGTCTTGCCTCCGGGGCCGGATCGGCGCTCGTCGCCTTCATCATCTGGCTACTGAGCTAGCCGAGACTGCTTCGCATTGCGGTTAATTACTACCCTGCCGGCCTGGCTAATATTGTTTGTTACCCAGGTCGGCAGGGACATTAGGCGACCATCTAACCCATGTGACCTAGCTGCGGGGAACAATTGGAGCCGGGTGCAGCGGATCACCGGGTGCTGCCTTCCGCCACAGCTGACCTTGTATCGAAGCCACCGGCAGCCCCTCGTCGTTGTCCGCGGGCACAACCCGTGTGACTACAAACTGTCCCTTTTGCGGAACCGGAAGTCCCAACGCAGACGCAACTCCAGGATCGTTGTCCTGATGGCCGAGTACAAGCAACCCTTCAGGACGAAGCGCATCGCGGGCGCCGCCATTGCTGCGCATTCGTTTCAACGGATCATCCAGGCCCCACCCCACTGTCTCAACGGTGGCCCGGGTAATTATCTGATTTTGCACCTCTCGGCACAGT
The DNA here is from genome assembly GCF_040684635.1 of Amycolatopsis sp. NPDC089917. Taxonomy (NCBI): domain Bacteria; kingdom Bacillati; phylum Actinomycetota; class Actinomycetes; order Pseudonocardiales; family Pseudonocardiaceae; genus Amycolatopsis; species Amycolatopsis sp. NPDC089917. The sequence continues at coordinate 184,331 of NZ_JBFBGL010000005.1, forward strand.
TGGAACAACCGTGCTTGCGCATGCCGATCGCCACGTCTTGCCTGCGCGTCCATGATCCGTCGCCGCTTCTCCGGATCAAGGTGCAGTAGTACGTTCGGAGCGAGGTCACCATGCGATGACCACAGCCATCTGATCTCGGTGACACCGCGCTCCGACAGGCGGCGCTTCGCATCTCGATTTGTGCTCAGGCGCAACCGGTCTTGCCTGGCCCGGACAAGACCGGCTCGCCACTTGCTCTCCAGGTCGCTTGCCCAGATCACCAAGCAGAGCTGGTCGACCATCTCAGGACCCATCTCCCAGCCGCCAATCCGCTGGGAGAATTTGCAGTCCACATCGTGGCCAGCGATCCGATAGTCGGTAGCCACTCCATCAGCGAAGTCGAATTCACGGTGCAGGTTGATCTCGACCAGAGTGCCCATGTGGGTCTTTTCGGTCTTATGGAGCTGCACGTAGTCCCATCGACCGCTCCGACGCCCGTCAAGAAGCTGGTCAATTGTTTCTCTGAGGACCTTGGCGACACGGTCACCGGATGGATCATGTTCATAAAGTCTATCGGTTACTGCGTCAAGTTCTGGGTCGTCTCCTCGTCCAGGCGGACCCTCTAGAACCATGTCGAACAAGCCGATGTCCCCTCGTTGCACTTAAGTGCTCAACCTCATCGCCGATGCCGGCCCAGTGGCAGAAGCACATCTGGCGACCATGAGCACATGTTGCACCAGTGACACGTGCTCGGTCCAGGAGTTACAGGACAGACAAAAAGGCCCTCCCGCGAACGGGAGGGCCTTAGTGCTGTCTCAACCAGACGTGCGCCCGAAGGGATTCGAACCCCTGACCTTCTGATCCGTAGTCAGATGCTCTATCCAGCTGAGCTACGGGCGCTTGTTCAGTTGTTAATCTAGCACCTGCCGGAACAGGCACCAGCGGAGGCTCCGGGATTTGAACCCGGGAGGGGGGGTTACCCCCAACCGCATTAGCAGTGCGGCGCCATAGACCAGACTAGGCGAAGCCTCCTGGGCCCAACGACCACTGCTCAAATAGGTTACACACCCCGCGAACCCCCGCGAAAGGGACCCCCCTTAGACCCGTCGCAACGCTCTGAGCAGGCCGTATGGGCGACCGCCGAGTCCTTCGGCTTCGAAGACGGCGATGCCGACGCGGGGGAGGTCGCGGGCCGCGGGGTAGGCCAGGTAGCGCGGGACCCAGCGGGGCTGGAACTTGGCGTTGAAGCGGTAGAGGGTCTCGATCTGGATCCAACGTGAGAAGAATCGCAGCGTCCGGGCGGACAGGCGGGCGACGGGGCCGGCGCCGATGCGTTGGCCTTGCTCCAGCACCGCGCGGAAGGCGGCGAAGTTCAGGGAGACGTGCCGCGCGGGGGTGGTCAGGAGGAGTTCGGAGATCATCAGCTCGTTGATGCCGTTGTCGGCGGTCCGGTCGCGGCGCATGACGTCCATGGACAGGTCCTTCTCGCCCCAGGGGACGAACTGGAGGACGCCGCGCACCCGGCCGTCGTGTTCGGCGGTGACGAGGACCGAGCCCGGGTCGCCCATGCGGCCGAGGGCCATCGAGAAGCCGCGTTCGGTGTCGGTGCCGCGCCAGGTGGCGGCGAGGGCGCGGAGTTCTTCCAGCTCCCTCAAAGACAGGTCCTCGGCTTTCCGGACGCGCACGGTGTAGCCGGCGCGCTTCGTGCGTGAGACGGCTTGGCGGACTCCGCGCATGACGCGGCCTTCGAGGGTGAAGGTCTCGGTGTCGACGACGGCCTCGTCGCCGATCTCGAGCACCTCCAGCCCGAAGCGGGCGAAGACGGTCGCGCCCAGTTCCGAGCAGCCCATGGTCGCTGGGGTCCAGGCGTACCGGCGGCAGACGTCCAGGTACTCCTCGATCGCGCCCGGCCACGCTTCCGGGTCGCCGAGCGGGTCCGCCGAGCACAGCGCGACACCGGCGATCACGCGATAGGTCACCGCGGCCTTCCCCGACTTCGAGAAGACCACGAACTTGTCCCGCCGCAGGGCGAAGTACCCCAGCGAGTCCCGCTCGTCCAGCAGCGCCCTGAGCCGTTCGACCTCGTCGTCGGTCAGTCTCGGCGCGGGTTCGGCCGAACGGAGGAGGAAGTACGCCGCCAGGAGGACCGCGGCGATGCCGAACAGCACGCCGACCGCCGCCGACAGGTCCTCCAGCCACAGCGCGCGGAACACCGCGGGACCGCTGACGCCGACCAGGGCCAGCACCGAGTGCGCCAGCCGGTCGCCGACGTCCAGGGGTTCCACCGCCCGCGCGACCGACAGCAGCACGAAGTTGATCGCGACCCCGGCCAGCGTCAGTTGCAGGAAGACCCGGACCGCGCGCCACCGGCCGGTCACCGGATCGGGGAGCGCGATGAAGTACCGCCGCGTCGCGATCAGGGCGATCAGCAGCGCGAGCGAAACGAGCCCCGGGCCGAGGACGTGCCGCAGCCCGAGGTGCGACACCGTCAGCAGCGCCGCGGCGGCGACCGCCAGTTGCCAGGCACGGCGCTTGCGCCGTTTGAGGCCGGTGGCGAGCAGCATCAGCAGCACCCCGGTCACCAGCGCGACCGTCGCCGCGCCGACCGTGGCCTCGTGCGGCAGTTCCAGCCATACGGCGACGCGTCCGCGCAGGGTGCGCCGCCCGGCCGGGACCAGCACCGAGACCAGGGCCAGCAGTCCGGCCAGCCGCGTGACCCAGGTGATCACCCCTACCGAGGTGGCACCCGCCACCCGCCAAGCGCCCGCCAAGTTCCGCCCCCGTTTAGCTCCTTGCCAGCTCCACGAACGGTACAAGGGCGTCGGGGTTCAGCAGCGCATCCCGGCTGACGGCGCGGTCAGGTGAAACCCCCGAAAGGATCTTCTTGACCGGGACCTCGCATTTCTTCCCGTTGAGCGTCCGGGGCACCTCGCTCACCTGGACGAACCGGTCGGGCACGTGCCGCGGCGAGAGGGCGCCGCGCAGCTCCTTGCGCAGGGCGGGTTCGACCTCGTCGAGCGACGCGCCGTCGGCCAGGACGAGGAAGCACAGCAGCTGCCCGTCCTCGTTCCCCGCCGCCGACGTGTCGATCACCAGCGAGTCCGCGACCTGGTCGAACGACTCGACGACCCGGTAGAACTCGGCGGTGCCCATCCGGACGCCGCCACGGTTGAGCGTCGAATCGCTGCGCCCGTAGATGACCGCGGAGCCGCGGCCGGTGATCCGGATCCAGTCGCCGTGCCGCCAGATCCCCGGGTACATCTCGAAGTACGCCTCGCGCAGCCGCGAGCCGTCCGGGTCGTTCCAGAAGAACACCGGCATCGACGGCATCGGCTGGGTGATCACCAGTTCGCCGACGGTCTCCACCACCGGTTTCCCGTCCTCGTCGAAGGCGGCGACGGCGGCGCCGAGCGCGCGCACCGAGAGCTCGCCCAGCCAGACCGGGACGTCCGGGGCCGACGCGACGAACGCCGCGCACAGGTCCGTGCCGCCGGACACCGAGCAGATCTGGACGCGTTTGCCGACCTCGTCGACGATCCAGCGGAAACCTTCGACGCTCAACGGCGCGCCGGTGGATCCCAAGGCGCGCAACGCTGTCAGGTCGAACCGTTCCGCCGGTTTGATGCCGGCCTTCAGGCAGCTCTGGATGTACGGCGCCGACGTGCCGAAGTAGGTGACGCGGTGCTGTTCGGCCAAGTGCCACAACACGTTCAGGTCCGGGCTGCCGGGGCTGCCGTCGAACAGCACGATCGTGGTGCCGGTCAGCAGGCCGGAGACGAGGAAGTTCCACATCATCCAGCCGGTGGTGGTGAACCAGAAGAACCGGTCGCCCGGACCGAGATCGCTTTGCAGCGCGAGAGCTTTGAGGTGTTCGAGGGTGATGCCGCCGTGGCCGTGGACGATGCCCTTCGGCAGGCCGGTGGTCCCCGACGAGTACAGGACCCACAGCGGGTGACCGAATTCGACCGGTTCGAACGCGAGTTCCGCGCCCTCGTTCTCGGCGAGCAACGCGTCCCAGTCGAGCGTGCCGTCGAGGCGGCCACCGGCGTAGTCGACGAGCACGGTCGCTTCGAGCGTGGAGATCTCGTCCCGCAACGAGTTCACCGTCGACCGACTGTCGAACCACCGTCCATTGTAGACGTAGCCGTTGACCGCGATCAGCACCTTCGGCTCGATCTGCGCGAAGCGGTCGGTGATCGCGCGGACGCCGAAGTCCGGCGAGCACGACGACCAGACGGCGCCGAGGCTCGCGGTGGCGAGGAAGGCGATCAGCGTCTGCGGGCAGTTCGGCGCCAGCGCGACGACTCTGTCCCCTTTGGACACTCCGAGTTTCCGCAGTCCCTCCCGCGCGGAGGCGACAGCGGAACGCAGGGCGCCGTAGGTCAGCTGCGACGACAGGCCGTCTTCGCGGTGGAAGATCACGGCGATCTCGTCGTCGGCCTTCGCGGCGCCCGCGACGCCGGGCATGAGCGAGTGCTCGGCGTAGTTCAGCGTGCCGCCCTCGAACCAGCGGGCGTTCGGCATCTCGCCCGTGAGGACCTCGCCGGGCTGGTCGTGCCAGCGCAGGCCGAGGAATTCACCGACGGCGGACCAGAACTCCGGCCCGCGTCGCACGGAGAACTCCCACAACGCGTTGTAGTCGTCGACCTCCACGCCGCGTTCGGTGCGCAGCCACTGGCGGAACGCGTCGATCTTGGTGTCGGACAGGCGGCTCGGCTCGGGGCGCCAGAGCACTTCTGGGGCGTCGGCGGTGTGCGTCACCCCGCGATGTTAACCCTCGTTAACCGAACTGGCGAGCCCCCGTGAACAGCTCGTACGCCATCGTCTTGAGCCGCGCGGCGTCGAGCGGGGTGATCGTGAGCCAGCCCCGGTCCCGGCGCAGCCCGTAGCGGCCGTCGGGGGTGTCCACCCAGGTCAACGTACCCTCTCCGCGCTCCCAGCGGCCCTCCCACGACTTCCTGGTCGCGCCGAGCCGCCCGCTGCCGATCCGCTGCGTGGCGATCCGCACCATCACGATGATCTCGGGTTCCCGCAGCCCGGCGTCGCGCAGGACGTCGGAGAACGCGGGCTGCCCGCCGCGCTCCCCCGCCTCGCACGCGGCCGTGTAGTCGTCGACGCGCAGGTTCACCGAGAGGCCCCGCCCCTGCTCGCACGGCGGCAGCGCCTGCAGCAGGGTCGCGGCGACAAGCGGTTCCCGCAGTGCCGACAGCTCGACATCGGTGCCCGAGACGCCGATCGCGACCGCGCCGCGATCGGACACGCAGCCGACGGCCCGGTACGCCGGATCGCCGTCGAGCCTCAGGTCCAGCGTCAGTTCGCTGTTCGCGAGCGTGTGCAGCAAGCCCATCAACCCGGGCGCCGGGGCGTCCACCGTGCCGAGGCCGCGTTCCGACAGTGTCCGGCTCGCCGTGGCCACCAGTTCCGCGCGGAACTCCGGCGTCCGTCCGACGTGCGGGACCTCCAGCACCGCCGGCAGTTCGTCGCGTCCGTGCGCCGACCAGAGCAGGAACAGCTCGCCGATGTGCAGCCGGATCCAGTCCATCAGCGCCCGCTCCTCGGGTCTTCGCCGATGACGGGCGGGGTCACTTTCCCGCTGAGGCCCCAGACGTCGGAGTCCTCGACGAGGTAGTCCGGTGCCTTGTGCCGGTCTTCTTCGCCTTGCCGCCCTTGCGCCCCCGCCATTCCCATCGGCATCCCGCCGAAGCCGCCCATGCCGGCGGCCGCGGCCCGGGTCCCGGCGACCTGGCCGGGCTGCCCCGAGGGCCCGAAGCCGCCGACGCCGGATCGGTTGCCTTGCCCGAGTTGTTCCTGGGTTCCGCCGGGGACGCCGGGCGGCGGTGGGACGTAGGCGCCGCTGCTCGCGCCGGGTGAGCGCGGTGCCTCGACCGGCTCACGCACCTGGATCGGCGCGACGTCGTCGGTGGCGCTGCTGTGGGTCGAGTCGTCCGGCGGCGGCGCCGGGGGTTCCGGCTTGGGTTCCGGTTCCGGCTTCGGTTCTTCCGGTGTCTTGAGGAGCTGCGGCCGCTTGCCGTACGAGGTGAAGCGGGGGACGTTCTCGTAAACCTCGCCGGAGTTCCGCTGCATCCGCGTCATCACGTCGGCGGCCTGGCGGTGCAGGTTCTGCGAGCTCTCGTCGGTGGGTTCGGCGACGATCCGCCCGGCGTCGGCGAAACCGGATTGCGACCCGGTATTCGGCGCCGGCGCGGCCGACATGGCTTGCGTCGAATCGGAAACCGGGATCGGACGACGTGTGGGCCGCTCCGGCGGCTTCGGCCGAGGGGCGGCTCCCGGCGGCTCGGGCATCGTGCGCCGCGCGGTGTCGGCGATGTCCGCCTGACGGCGCACGCAGTTCGCGACGTTTTCCGCGCGCCAGCCGGTCTCCCCGGCCCAGTCGACGAGTTTGATCGCGGCGTCGCGGGCCCTGTCCGCGCCCTCGCCGGTCCAGCCGTCGGCGGTGGCGACGATGGCCGCCCTGAGTTCGGTGCCGACCCGGTCGAGGAACGCGCTGATCTTCGCCCACTGCGCGGCGACGGCTTCCGCGCTCGCCAGGTCCAGCTCGTCGTGGACCATCGCGTAGAGCTCGCGGTGCGAGTAGCTCATCCAGTCGATGTCGGCGGCGAGGTGATCGGGACCGGGCCGGGGCTCGGGTTCCGGCGGCGGCCACGGCGTGGGCAGGATGCGCATCAGCGCTCGTCCTTCCGCTCGGGTTCGACGATGTCCTGCATGTCGAACCGGCGGGCGACCCGTTCGAGCTGCTCCTGGCCTTCCTCATCCGCGGCGACGTACATCTTGCGCGCCGCCATCACGGTCAGCTGGAAGTCCTTGAGCACCACGGCGAAGTCTTCGAGGACGGGCACGGCCGCTTCGGTCCCGTCGGTCGCGGCGCCCTGGAAACGCTCGCTCATCGTGTGCCCGACGAAGTTGTCGCCCAGTTTCAAGGGCGCCTTGAACTCCGTCGAGTCCTTGATCAGCGCGTTCAGCTCGTGACGCGCCTTGAGCAGCGCGTCGACGAGCTTCTTGGCCGCGTCCTCGGTGACCTTGACGGTCCCCTTCTTGGCATCGGTCTTGGTGTCCCGGATCTGACCCGCCACGGGAGCCAGCGCCGGAGCCGAAGCTCCGAACGCGGCTTGTGGCGTCACGGGTACCTTGGGTGACTGTGCCATTCGACCCTCCCCTGTCACATTCAAGGGAGATGTTAGCGCGGATGGAGTCAGCGCAGGTGCGCGTCGAACCAATTCAGCGTGCGCTGCCAGGCCTCCGCGGCGGCGTCCGGGTCGGCGTCGAAGCGGTGGTTGGCACCCGGATAGCGCACGACGTTCGTCGCGACTTTCGCCTTCGCCGCCGCGTCTCGCAGCTGTTCGACCTCGGCGCCTCCGGCCTCGTCGCCCGCGTCGCCGTACATGCCGAGCCACGGGCTGGTGAGCCGTCCCGCGATCTCGACGAGGACCGGCAGCCCGGTCACGCCCTGCCCGCCGACGCTGACCGCCGCGCCCAGCCTGCGGTTCGACGCCACGACCAGCGCGGCCGTCCCGCCGAGGTCGAAACCGACGACGCCGACGAGATCCGCCTGGACGCCGCGTTCGCCGAGCCAGGACAGCGTCGCGTCGGTGGCTTCGAGCAGATCCTGCTGCGTGAGGTTGTCGCGATCGAGGTGCGGGGTGACGGTGAGCCAGCCTTCGCCGGCGAGCCCGGCCAAGAGCAGCCCCAGACCCTCTTCGACCTCTTCAGCTTCTTCATGCAGCACCACGAGCCCGCCGCGGACGACGCCGTCCGGTTCGGCGAAGGTCAGGCTCAGCGTGTGGCCGTCGGCGTGCCGGTGTTCCACCGTGGTCGTCAGGGTCATTCCTCCATCAGACCACTCTTAGGTAAATATTCGGAGCTTGCGCCCGCGCGGGAAGATACGGTGTCGGAGCCGTCCCCCAGACGTAGGAGCGCCGAAGATGTCACCTGTTTCGCCGCGTGCGGATCTCGAATCGTTGCCGAAGTACGTCCCTGGCCGGACAATCCAGGGCGCGATCAAGCTGGCGAGCAACGAGGTCCCCGGTGGGCCGCTGCCGAGTGTGGCGCAGGCCATAGCCGAGACCGTGCAGGGCATCAACCGGTACCCGGACATCACGGCGTCCGGGCTCGTCGAACGGCTGTCGCGCGAACTGGGCGAGCCGGTCGAGCGGATCGCCATCGGCTGCGGTTCGGTTTCCCTTTGCCAGCAAATGATCCAGGCGCTGTGCGGCCCCGGTGACGAGGTCGTCTTCCCGTGGCGCTCGTTCGAGGCGTACCCGATCGTCACGCAGGTGGCGAACGCCGTCAGCGTGAAGGTCCCGCTCACGGCAGGGCACGGGTTGGACCTCGACGCGATGCTCGCCGCGATCACCCCGAAGACGCGGCTGGTCTTCGTGTGCAACCCCAACAACCCGACCGGGACGGTCCTGCGCCGTGCGGAACTGGAGCGCTTCCTCGACGCCGTCCCCTCGGGCGTGCTCGTCGTGCTCGACGAGGCGTACAAGGAGTTCGTGACCGACGCCGAGGTGCCGGACGGCGTCGAACTGGCGCGTGGCCGCGAGAACGTCGCCGTACTGCGGACGTTCTCGAAGGCGTACGGCCTCGCCGGTCTCCGCGTGGGTTACGCGGTGGCGCCGGAAGCGATCACCGTCGCGCTGAAGCAGGTCTACGTCGCGTTCTCGGTGAACATGATCGCCCAGGCGGCGGCCATCGCCTCCCTCGACGCGGCCGACGAACTGCTGGAGCGCTGCAAGGAGATCATCTCGGAGCGGACCCGCGTGCGGGATGCGCTGGTGGCCCAGGGTTACGAGGTCCCGGAGACGCAGGCGAACTTCGTCTGGCTGCCGCTGGGCGAGCGGACGACGGAGTTCGCGGAGCACGCGCTGGAGCGGAAGCTGATCGTGCGCCCGTTCGCCGGTGAAGGCGCGCGAGTGACCATCGGGACGCCCGAGGAGAACGACCTCTTCCTCGAAGCGGCCGGGGACTTCCCGCGCTGACGGCTCTTCGAAGCGGCCCGCATTTCGTCGACGGAGTGCGGGCCGTTCCTATTTGAGGAGCAGTTGCACCATCGCGGCGAGGCCGACCACTACGATCACACCGCGCAGCACCTTCGGCGGGAGCTTGCGGCCGATCTTCGCGCCGATCTGGCCGCCGATCGTCGACCCGACCGCGAGCAGCGCGACCACGGGCCAGCTGACCGGCGCGATGAAGGCGTAGATCGCGCCGGCGACGATGTTCACGACGGCGGAGAGCGCGTTCTTGACGCCGTTGAGCCGTTGCAGCGACTCCGACATCAGCATCCCCATGACGGCGACCATCATCACGCCCTGCGCGGCCGTGAAGTATCCGCCGTAGATGCCGATCAGGAAGATCAGGAACAGCAGGAGCGGCCCGATCTTGTGGACCTTTCCGTTCTCCTCGCGGCGCTTCGCGACCCAGGCGGCCACTCGCGGCTGGACGATCACGAGCACCACCGCGAGCCCGACCAGCGCGGGCACGATGGTTTCGAAGGCGTCCTTCGGCAGCGAGAGCAGCAGGATCGTCCCGCAGATCGCGCCGAAGAACGACGCCACCGCGAGTTTCGCGACCTGGGGCCAGTAGCCCTTGAGCTCGTCGCGGTAACCGATCGCCCCGCTGACCGTGCCGGGCGCGAGGCCGATCGCATTGGACGTCGTCGCCGTCAGCGGCGAGTACCCGAGCGCAACCAGGACCGGGAACGTCACCAGCGTGCCCGAGCCGACGACCGTGTTGATGGTGCCCGCCCAGAGCCCCGCGATGAAGATCACTACCGCGTGCCACCACGTCATAAAGCGCTCACGTGCGCACCCTAAGCACCGTTACCTCCTTTCGCGCTGTGGATGTGTCTAGTCGAACAATCAGCGAGTCCGTTATGTCTTTTTCAGCCGAGGGCGATGATTCGTGTCGCACCGGACATCACGCGTGACTGGATGGACGACACGCGTGATCAGGCGGACGACTCGGGCAGATGGGCCGCGGTGATCTCCGCGTCCACCGTCCAGCCGAGTGTCAGATACAGCGCCCGTCCCTCCTCCGTCGCGACCAGGACCGCACGCTCCGCCCCGGCCGCGACCGCCACCTCGTCGAGCCTGCGCATGACGAACCGGCCGAGGCCGCGCCGCTGATGCTCGGGCTCCGTCACGACCTGGTCGATCACCGCCGTGCCGCCGGCGATCGCGACCCGGCCGGTGGCCGCGCGCGAACCGTCGGGCGCGCGCACCACCACGTCGGTGACCACGCCGTCGCCGACCAGTTCCGCGCGGTACGGCTCGGGCGCGGCCATGACGGGCCGCAACGCGAGCGGAGCGCTCATCAGGTACTCCGGTGGACCGACCTCCCAGCTCGGCGGAACCGTCTTCTGGACCTCTTCACGCGAACCGCTCACCTTCAGCCAAGTGCCGGGCTCCGTCAGCGCGCGTGCCCGGCGCTCGACCGATCCGGCGTCCGAAAGCACGTATCTCACGCGATGCCCCGGGCGCCCGACATCGAGCCGGTAGCCGTCCGGTTCGGCCACCGGGAGCCCGACGCCGCGGGACAACGCCCAGCCGTGCACCCATGCCTTGATCAGCCCTGCCACCCCAGTCATCGTCAGATGATGACACCCTCCACCGACATTTCCGGGCGTTCCGCCGAACCTGCGAGGATGAGCCCGTGGCCGACGACGAGCGCGAGCAGGTGTGGAGTGCGACCGTCGATCATCTGCGCGCGATGATCGATTCGGGCAGGCTCCCCGCCGGGTCGAGACTGCCCGCCGAACGGGCGCTCTGCGAACAGCTCGGGATCAGCCGCGGTTCGCTGCGGCAGGCGTTGCGGGTACTGGATTCCATCGGTTACGTGCAGGTACGGCCGGGTTCGGGTACGTACGTCCGCGAGACCATCGACGAGCGGCCGCTCCGGAGCTGGTTCTCCGAGCACGAGCAGCTGGTCGAGAAACTGTTCGACCTGCGGACCACCGTCGAGCCGACGCTGGCCGAGCGGCTCGCGCTCCAGCACACGCCGCGCGTGCTGGAGCGACTGGAAGGCACCGTCGAGGAGATGGACCGGGCCGCGGCCGACGGCGACATGCTGCGCGTGATCGCGGCCGACGCGGAATTCCACCGGGTGATCGCGGGCAACGCCGGGAACGACGACGTCACCGATCTGCTGCGTTCGGTGCTCTCGCTGGTCGGCGAGGAGCGGCGGGCGGCGCTGCGGCTCCCCGGCCAGATCCGCAAGGCCGTCGACGAGCATCGCGCGATCCTCGAAGCGATCCGACGTTCGGACGCAGCGGCCGCACGGGACATCACCCGCCGGCATCTGCTCGACGCCAAGACCCTGGTCCACGACTACACGGCCCGGGATTAACGCTTCCTTGATGGCCGGACGGCCCTGGCGCGAGTATTGTTTTCAGAAGTTTGTGAAACTTCTGACGGGGGTGTGCGGTGGAGAAGGTCCAGTTCACCGAAGAGAAGGCGACGATGCTGGCCACGCTGTACGGCCGGGCGCTCGACGCCCGCAGCGACCGGCCGGTCCTCGGGGACACCGCGGCCGACGAGGCCGTGAAGCGGATCGATTACGACTTCGGTTCGCTCGGCGTCGACGGGCAGCTGGGGCTGACGGTCGCGTTGCGGGCCAAGCCGATGGACGACTGGGCCGCGTCGTTCCTCCGGTCGCGTCCGGACGCGACCGGAGTCCAGCTCGGCTGCGGCATGGACAGCCGCGTGTACCGCCTCGACCCGCCGCCCACGGTGCGGTGGTTCGACGTCGACTACCCCGAAGTCGTCGACCTGCGCTCCCGGATCTACCCGGAGCGGGACGGCTACCGGACCATCGGCTCGTCCGTGACCGACTTCGGCTGGATCGACGAGATCCCGTCGGACAAACCCGGTCTGGTGATCGCGGAGGGTCTGACGATGTACCTGCGACCGTCGGAGGGCGAAGAGTTGCTGCGGCGGCTGATCGCGCATTTCCCGCAGGGCGGGGAAATGGTCTTCGACACGTTCAGCAGGCTGGGGATCAAACTGCAGAAGCTGAATCCGGTGGTCCGCAAGGCCAACGCGACGCTCTATTGGGGCATCGACGAGATCTCCGAACTGGAGCGCCTCGGGCTGACGCTGGTCTCGAAACTCGACTCGACGGATTACGCGACGCCTGAAGTGAAAGACCGGCTTTCGGCGTCGCTGCGGGCGCAGCTGTGGTTCGCGGGGCTGTTCCCGGCGTTCAAGAAGATGGGGCGGATCCTGCGGTTCCGGTTCTGAGGGCGGCGGTGGCGGTGGCGCGACATGGCCGCCGGGCATTCTCGCGAGAAGTACATGAAGGACCCCTTCACGTACTGGTGGCGTCTGTGATTCGGGACCGCACTCGCGTGATTGAGCACGGAACTCACGTGCTTCGGCACCGCACTCGCGTGATTGAGCACGGAACGCCCCGGATCCGCGAGTCCCGCCTTCGCCCGTGCGCGAACCTGACGAACAAGCCGGCCGACCGCTCACCGCCGGGTTCAGCGTGACTCCAGCACCCGCTCCACGAACCGGTGCAGCTTGTCCTCCAGCCGGAAGACGCGATCCTCCAGCGACAGCGTCTCCGTCGGCTGTGGCACGTCCGACTTCAGCTCGCCGCGGATGTACTGGCTGCACGCGAGGTTCGAGCACGCGTAGATCCCCAGCGTGTTCCCCTCCCGCCCGAGCTTTCCCGCGCGGCGGCCGGAGAACAGCGCGATGTCGGACAGCGGATGTGTCGTCGTGCACAGGCCGCACATGTTGCTCAGCAGGACACGGCCCTTCGGCCGGGGCGCGGCGCGAAGGGACAGCCCGATGGTTTCCCCGCGGTACGGCAGCACGAGATACGCCCTGGCGGTCGCCTTCGGATCGCGCCAGCCGAGGAATTCCCTTTTCTCCCAAGGGATCTCGCTCGGCGGGGCGGGCAGCGTGACGCCTTTGGCCTCTCCGCGCGTGCAGTTCACGAAGGACGCCCTGATCTCGTCCTGACCCAGCGGTTCCATACCCGCACGGTAACCATCGCCCGGGAGAACTGGCGAACCGTTTTCCGGCGGAGGTCATACGATCACCGGGTGCGCGGGAAGACGATGTCGAGCCGGTTCAGGCTGGTGCTCAGGACCAGCCTGGGGTTCGCCGCGCTCGGGCTCGGGTCCAGTGTGTGCGGTGCCGGCGTGGTGGCGTTGCTGCTGCTCCTGCAGGGCCTGCCGAGCGAGGTCGGCGACCAGGGCTGGATCCTCGGCGTCACCGCGGCCGGGATCGTGGCGCTTTCGCTGGTGGTCGGCACCGTGTGGACGGCGTGGCTGCAGCGGCGCACGGCGGTCTGGTTCGTCTTCGGCCGCCCGCCGACGAAGGACGAGGCCGCGCGGGCGCTCCGGATCCCGGTCGACATGGGGATCGTGAGCGGGACGCTCTGGCTGATCGGCACCATCGTGCTCGGCGCGCTCGCGCGGGTGCTCGGGTCCTGGATGGACGCGCTCGGGATGGCGCTGGTGATCGGGCTCGGCGGGCTGACCACGGTCGGTCTCACCTACCTCGCCGCGGAATGGGTCGCCCGCCCGGTGATGACGATCGCGCTCAAGGTGACGCCGCCGAAGGGGACGCTGCGGGTCACCGTGCGGACCAGGGTGATCGTCACCTGGTCGCTGGCGAGCGGCGTCCCGTTCCTCGGCGTGCTGCTGGTGGCCACGCCGCCGGACCTCGGCCAGGGCGACCACGTCGCGAGCCTGATCATGCTTTCGGTGATCGGGCTCGGCGTCGGCGCGATCGGGACGGGCCTGCTCGCGAAAGCCGTCGCGACGCCGTTGCACCGGCTGCGGGTCGCGCTCGACGAGATCGCGCGCGGCAACAAGGAGATTCTGGTCGCCGTCGACGACTCCAGCGAGATCGGCCTGCTGCAGACCTCGGTCAACGACCTCGCCGCCGGGCTCCGCGAACAGGAACGGATGCGGGACCTGTTCGGCAGGCACGTCGGGGACGAGGTCGCCCGGCACGCGCTGGAGTACGGCGCCTCCCTGTCGGGTGACGTGCGCGAGGTGACGGCCTTGTTCGTCGACGTCGTCGATTCGACGGCCCTGGCGAGCCGCACCCCGCCGGAAGACCTGGTGAAGATGCTCAACCGGTTCTTCACCAGCGTGGTGCTCGCCGTCGGCGCGCGCGGCGGGCTGGTCAACAAGTTCCAGGGTGACGCCGCGCTCTGCGTCTTCGGCGCCCCGACCCGGCTCGCGGACGCGCCGACGGCGGCGCTCGCGGCCGCGCGGGCGATCCGGGACGCCGTCCAGGAGACCGGTGAGCTGGACCTCGGCATCGGCGTCGCGAGCGGCCGCGTCTTCGCGGGTCAGCTGGGGACGAGCAGCCGCTTCGAGTACACCGTCATCGGCGACGCCGTGAACGAGGCCGCGCGGCTGACCGAGCACGCGAAATCCGCCGACGGCCGGATCCTCGCGAGCGAGGCGGTGCTCAAAGCCGCGTTGGAGGGTGAGCGCGCGCACTGGGAGCCGTACGCGGAACTGGAGCTGCGCGGACGCCGGGAACCGACGCCCGCGTGGGAGGCGAGCGCGCTCAGCCCGGAATGACGTCCGGCCAGCGCAGCAGCGTCGAACCCCAGGTCAGCCCGGCTCCGAAGGCGCCCATCACGACGCGGTGACCCGGCTGGAGCGTGCCGTCCTTGACCGCGTCGGCCAGCGCGATCGGGATCGACGCCGCGCTCGTGTTGCCCACCTTCTCGATGTTCGAATACATCACGTCTTCCGCGAGCCCGAGCTGCTTCGCGCAGGTCTGCAGGATGCGGATGTTGGCCTGATGCCCGATGAACCGGTCGATGTCGCCGACCGCCCAGCCCGCGGAATCCAGCACCGCGCGCGCCGATTCGGCCATCCGGGCACAGGCGTGCCGGAAGACGGTCTGCCCCTGCATCACCAGGTAGTGGTCACGCGGGTCGTCCGAGCGGCGGTTCTTCGCGCCGCCCGCCTCGACCCAGAGCAGTTCGGCGAGCGCGCCCTCGCTGTGCAGGTCGAACGAGCCGAGCGAGCCCAGCTCGTCCGCGTCCCCCGCGCGCAGCAGGACCGCGCCCGCGCCGTCGCCGAAGATCGGGACCGTGCCGCGGTCCTCGGGGTCGACGAGCGAGGTGAAGACGTCCGCCCCGATCACCAGCACGCGGCGCGCGATCCCGGCCGCGATCAGCCCGGCGCCGGTGGCGAGCCCGTAGATGAAGCCACTGCACACGGCGTTGACGTCGAACGCGGCGACGCCGTTCAGTCCCAGCTCGGTCGCGACCTGCGGCGCGCCCGCCGGGCACAGCTGGTCGGCCGTCGACGTCGCGAGCACGACGGCGTCCGCCCCGGTCTCCCCCGCCGACGCCAGCGCCCGGCGGCCCGCCTCCACGGCGAGGTCCACAGTGGACGTCCCGGGGTCGACGACCCGGCGTTCGGCGATGCCGGTCCGCGTGCGGATCCACTCATCGGAGGTGTCCAGCCGCTGGGCGATCTCCTCGTTGGTCACCACGCGCGGAGGCAGCCAAGAGCCGAGACCGGCGAGAACGGCCGCCTGAGATGAGGGCACCAAGAAATCCTTTCGCGGGGCAAATGCGGGGTCTGCCATTCACTTGTAAGCGCTACCATTCAGTAGACCCGTCAGTTGTGTTCCGGGTCACAATTCAAAGAATCTCGTCATCCCCGATGGGGTGATCCACGCCGCTCGGCGGCGCGATCAAAGAGCAGGCGCCCGGACGAGTCGTCCGGTTAGCCTGGCCTGGTGCACACACCCGACCTGGACCGCCTGGACGTCGCCATCCTCGCCTGCCTGCAGTCGGACGCCCGCACGATCGCCGAGAACATCGGCGCCAAGGTGGGCCTGTCCGCGGCCGCCGTCCAGCGGCGGATCAAGCGGCTGCGCGAGACCGGGGTCATCGAACGCGAGGTGGCGGTGCTGTCCCCGCGGGCGCTCGGGCTGTCGATGACCTTCGTGGTGATGGTCGAGATGGAGCGGGAGAACCTCGCGGTCCTCGACGGGTTCCGGCGGCAGGTGCTCGCGGACGACAACGTCCAGCAGTGTTACTACGTCACCGGCAACGCGGACTTCGTGCTCGTCGTCACCTGCCGGGACATGGCGGACTTCGAGGCGTTCACGCGGCGGATGTTCTTCGACAACCCGAACGTCCGGCACTTCACGACGTCGGTGGCGATGGACCGGGTCAAGACGGGACTGACCCTGCCCCTGGACCGCTGAGCGGTCCAAAAAGGACTCCCCGGGCCCGTCACCACGGGTATCGGCCCGAACGCAAGGGGTCTGTGCCCGGTGTTACACCACTATGGACATATGCAGCCGATAGCGTGAACGTGCCGACAGTCGCGTCATCCGCCGCGGGCCCGGCCATCTCCTCCCCGAGACCGAAAAGTTCGCGCCGCGCGAACCACGAGAGCACCGAGGAGTGGCCGTGCACACCGACGCAATTCACCAGAGCCAGTTCGTTCTGCTGAACAACAGCAGCACGCCCGTTCTCTCCCGCCTGTCCTTCCACGCCGGTGAGCCGTTCGCGATCACCGTGTCGTTCCGGACCGAGCGCGGCCGGTGGGTCGAGTGGACCTTCGCGCGTGAACTGCTCGCCACCGGTCTCACCGACCCCGCCGGGCTCGGCGACGTCCGCGTCCGCCCCGACCTCTCCGAGGACGAGGACATGCTGACGCTGGAGATCGAGTCACCCGACGGTTACGCGTCGTTCGAGCTCGAACGCGAGGACGTCGAGACGTTCCTGGAGTCCACCTACGAGCTGGTCCCGTTCGGCGCCGAGAGCGAGCACTTCGACGTCGAGGCGCTGATCGAGGAGATCAGCAACGTCTGATCCCACAGCCACCGCTCCCGCGGTACGAAGAAAGGCGAAGGGCGGCCCGAGTGCGCTGGAGGCACTCGGTCCGCCCTTCGCCTTTTTCAGGTGGTTCTCGGTGACCGGGGACGGTGTCAGCCGAGGACCAGGGAGGTCCCGGTCGCGGACAACGCCGGCCGGACCGGGAAGAAGTACGTCACCGAGCTGTTACCGCCGGACAACATGCCCTGGGCCTGGTTGCCCGCGATGAACGAGCCACCGGAGTCGCCCGCCTGCGAGCGCACGTTGGTGGCGGTCATGCCGTAGACCGTGCCTTCGGCGTAGCGGACGGTCTGGTTCTTGGCGCCGACGGTGCCGCAGGTCCAGCCGGTGGTCGAACCCGACTTGCAGATCGAGGCGCCGGTCGCGGCCTCGGTCGACCCGCTGACGCGGGTGCCGTTGTTGATGACGCCGCGCGGCGTCCAGTTGCCGTTGACCCGGACGTGGCCGTAGTCGTTGGTCGGGAAGCTGGTGCGGGCGAACGAGCCCATCGCGACCCGGTTGGACCCGGTCACCGTGCCGGGGCCGCAGTGTCCGGCGGTGAGGAAGCCGCCGTTGACCGAGAAGCCGATCGAGCAGCGCGAAGAGTTGTTGATGTAGTAGGCGTCACCGCCGCGGACGTCGTACTTGAGCGTCGGCGCCGAAGGGGTCTCGACCACCGAGACGGCGGCCTTGTCCACACCGGTCTTCTCCAGGTACGAGTCGACGACGCCGTTCCCGCCCGGCAGGACGTTCAGCGTCACGCGGTTGGTCTTGGTGTCGACGCCCCAGCCGGTGATCGCGCCGTCCGCCGCGCGCTCGCCCGCGTTCAGTTTGTCCACAGTGGAATCGAGCTGGGCGGCCGAGAAGCGGACGAGTTCCGCTTCCGCGCCGCTCGCGAGGACCTGTCCCAGTTTCGCGGCGTCCGTGACGCCGACGCGGAGCTTGCCGGTGGCCTCGTCGTAGCTCGCGCCGCCGAAGCTGCCGGCGAGAGCCGAGGCGAGTGACTCTTCGAGCGCGCCCGCGGCGGTCTCGCTCTGGATCCTGGCGAGTGCCTGGCCGGCGGTCAGGCCGAGGTCCCGTTGCAGGGCGGGAACCATCTCGGCGTTGAGCAGGGTGGCTGAGGACGCTGAGGACGCTGCCGCGGGGGTGCCCGTGACGAGCGCGCCGGTGGCCAGTGCCGCCGTGGCGGCCGCACCGAGGAGCTTCGTGATCTTCATGCTTCTCCCTCGTCATCACGCACGGCTCCGGTTCGCCATGCGATAGCCCTCCCCTGACGGGTGAGAGTTCTGGACTCCGGCGAAGCCCGCAATCCGGGTCGGCGCGGGATAGGTATACCCATTCTTCGCGAGCCGAATCCGCTGCTCCGGTGACGATCACTCAGGGCTGGCACCCGTACGGGCACGTCCGTAAGTAGGGTTTCGGAGTGAATACCTTGCGTAGTCGTTGCCACCCCCTGAACGTGGGATAAATCGCCGGATCGGGTTTCTCGCCGATGTTTCGGGTGTCCGGTGATTTTCCAACCGAAGATCCATCGTCCAACCGGTGACGGTGCGTCGGCAGACGGCCTAGCGAGATGCCCGTGCTGTCCGTGTTGGGTGGTTTACGACCAGGTAGGCAGTGCTTAGGCTCCGCAGGACAACGCACAAGATCGTGTCGGGCTCACCGGGAACTCCCTCACCGAGGAGCGCATGATGTGGCTTGCCACCCCTCGCCCGACCTCGGTCTCGGTCCGCGCCGGATCGACGGCACTCGTGGGCCGCGACGTCGAGGTCTCGGCGATCGTGAAGATCCTGCTGCGCCGTCCGGCCGCCGTGCTGATCGAAGGCGAACCCGGGATGGGCCGCAGCAGGCTGCTCGAAGAGCTGGCCGGACGCCGTGAGTTCGCGGCGGGCCGGGTGCTGTCGGGCGCCTGTCAGCCGATGCGCGAACCGTTCCCGTTCGGGCCGGTGCTCGAAGCGCTGCGTTCGGCGGGCGACCGGCAGCTCGGCCCGCTCAGCCCGGTCGCCGGGGTACTGAGACCCTTACTGCCCGAACTCGCGGAAAGCCTTCCACCCCAACCGGAACCACTCGCCGACCCGTGCGCCGAACGACACCGCCAGTTCCGCGCCGTCCGCGAACTCCTGATCGCCTGCGGCCCCGCGCTCGTCCTGATCGACGACCTCCAGTGGGCCGACGAAGGCACCCGTGACCTGATGCGGTTCCTCGCCTCGGACATGCCCGCCGAACTGGCCGTCGTCGCGGCCTACCGGACCGGTTCGCCCTCCGCGCACGGCGGCGCCGGGATCCCGTTCCGCACCCCGCCGAACGTCCAGACCGCCCGCGTCACGCTGGGCCCGCTCGACGTCGAAGCCGTCGGGAAGCTGGCGGAAGAGCTGCTGGACCTGCCGCGGGTTTCCTCGCCGTTCACCGCGAAACTGCACGAGAGCACCGCCGGGATCCCGTTCGTGGTCGAGGAGACCTTGCGGGCGCTGCGGGACGCCGCCGGACGGCTGCCGATCGGCGAAGTGCTCTCCGATCGGCTCCTGGAGAGTCTCGAAGTCCCGATCTCCCTGCGCGAAGCCATCACCGAACGGCTCGAAGGGCTGTCCGAACCCGCGGTCCGGCTGGCCCGCGCGGCGGCGGTGCTCGCCGTCCCGTCCGAACCGTCGGTGATCGGCGAACTCGCCTGTCTCACCGGCGACGCGCTCCGCTCCGCGCTTCTGTCCACTTTGGATGGCGGAGTGCTCGGCGAACTCGGTGGCGACCGCTACGGCTTCCGGCATCCCTTGGCGCGCAAGGCCGTCTACGACACCATCAGCGGTCCGGAAAGGACTCTGCTGCACTCGCGCGCCATCCAGGTGCTCGCCGCCCTGCCGGTCCCGCCGCTGACCCTGCTGGCGAACCACTCGCGCGCGGCGGGCCGGACCGAACAGTGGCGTCACTACGCCGAAGCCGCCGCCGACGAGGCCATCTCCCATGGTGACACGTCCCGCGCGATCGACCTGCTCCAGTCCGTGCTGGCCGAGGCGGGTCTCGGCGAGGACGACATCGCCCGGCTGGCCACGAAACTCAGCCAGGTCGCGCTGCGCGGCTTCCGCCCGGACGTCATCGAGACGCTGGAGCGGATCCTCGAAGACCTCACCGACCTGCGCCCGAGCGTGCGCGGGACGATCCGGCTCAGCCTCGGGATGCTGCTGGTCCGCACGATCGGGCGGCTCGGCCGGGGCCGGGTCGAGGTGGAGAAGGCGATCACCGAACTGGTCGACGAGCCGGAGCTGGCCGCCCGCGGGATCAACCTGCTCGCCCAGCCGATCGACGGGCTGACCCCGTTGTCCTGGCACGAGGTCTGGATGGACCGGGCCCGCGACGTCTTCGACCGGCTCGAAGACCCGGAGCTGCGGCTCGCGCTGCTCGGCGACCGGATCTCCGGGCAGGCGCACATCGGCGACGGCTCGGCCTGGACCGAGTTCACCGAGCTGCCGGACCAGGGCGCCGGCGTCGCCGAACGCGTCCAGCTCGCGCGGCTGTGGTGCAACCTCGCCGACGCGCAGTCCTGGGCCGGGCATCTGGGCCGGGCGGAAAAGCTGGTCACGGAAGGGATCCGCCGCGCGACCGACGCCGGCGCGCTCTACGCCGCCGGGCTCGCGCAGGGGACCCAGGCCCGGCTGGACTGGGTGCGCGGCGACTGGTCCGGGCTCGCGGAGACCGCCGAACAGCTCCGCGACGCCTATCCCGACCTCGGCCCGATCGTCATGGAGTCCTCGCTCGTCCTCGGCGGGCTGGCCGCCGTCCGCGGGGAATTCGCCGCCGCGCAACGGCACCTGACCGCGGCGAGCGTGCACGCGCCGGAGCACGGGCCCATCCCGGTCGTCCTTTCGGCGGCGGGGATCCTGATCCGGGTGCTGCTCGCGACGGACGACGTCGACGGCGCGTGCGCGGCGGCCGACAACGCCGTCGCGGCGGCCCGGCGCAAGGGCGTCTGGGTGTGGGCGGCGGGTCTGGTCCCCGCCGCGGCCGAGGCCTACACGCGGGCCGGGCGCTGGTCGGAGGCGGACGCCGTGGTCGAGGAGTTCGCCCGCGGCGTCGAGGGCAAGGACTCGCCGGTCTCCCGGGTCGCGCTGCTGGCCGGCCAGGCGATCCTGCTCGACGCGCGCGGCAAACATCCCGCCGCGTCAACGGTTTTCGACGAAGCGGCGGCGGGCTACGAGGCGTTGCCGATGCCGTATCAGGCCATCGGCGCCCGGGAGCGGGCGGCGCTGTGTCGTCTCAATGCCGGCCGTCTCACCGCGGGCCGCCTCGACGCGGGCAGGATCACCGCGGGCGACCGCAAGGCGATCGAGGAGCTCGCGGCGGCCGCGGAGGCCTACGAACGACTCGGCGCGACCAGGGACGCCGGCCGATGCCGCCACCTGCTGCGGGAACACGGCGCGTGGGCGCCCTCGCAGCGCGGACGGCGCGGCTACGGCCAGGAGCTCTCGCCCCGGGAACTCGAGGTCGCGCGGATGCTTTCGGACGGCCGGACAAACCGGGAGATAGCCGACGGACTGTTCCTTTCCCCGCGCACGGTGGAACAACACGTCGCGAAGGTTTTGCGCAAACTCGGCGCCCGTTCGCGGACGGACGTGGCCCGCCGGATGACGAGTTACGCACCCGCGGCCGTCGACCGGTAACATGCCGGTGAGCGGCCGTTATTCCTTTAGGGGCAATAAAAGTGCCCGATCGGGCATTGTGATCCATTCCATCGGGTTCAGCGGTGTTCGTGTGGTTCCGTACAGTCATGCGCTGTGCTAGTTTGTTTTGGCCATTAACAAAGTCGGCCCCCTCTATGCAGGTCAGCCGATCGTGACGGGGTACGGCCCCCGCGAGGGAGTAGCGCAGAAGCATGGCTGAGCGAGCCGATTTCGCGCTGGGGACGATCGAGGCGACGGTGGTCGGGCGGGCGCTTGGCGTCGATGCCCGGTTGTTTCCCTTGCGTGTCCAGAACACCTCGATCGTCCCGGAGCGGTACACCGCGATCGTCCGGAAGGTCTACACCGATCTCGAGCAGCGCCGCCTGTCGATCAACGGCGAGCTGAACCAGGCCGTCCGCACCGCGTTCGCGCTGCTGGGGAATCACCGGATCACCGTCTCGATCAACGGCATCGACGGTCTCGGCCAGGACATCGCCGTCCTCACCCTCACCGACGGCAGGCAGGCGCTCGGCATCACGCAGGCCCACGGCGAAGACGAACTCCAGTTCGCGCTCTTCTCCGACGACGAGCTGGTCGAGGTCCTCTCCGGGGTGCTGCCGCGGATGCGCCCCGCGTCGACCGGCCGCCGCACGATCGTGCAGCAGGAGGAGCGTGCCGTCTCCGCGATGACCGCGCGCCGTCAGGCCGAAGCCGAGTTCGACGAGGAGGAGACCGACGCGTTCGGCAACCTCCAGTTCACCGGCGTCGTCCGCGCCCGGCCGGAGTCCCCGGCCCCGCGCAACGACGAGAGCGACCTCGAAGTCCTGGAGCAGGTGCTGGCCGGGCCCCGCCTCGGCGGCGGGTACATCATCGTGAGCGGGATCGGCCGCCGCGGCGAGCGGCTCCGGTCGACGCCGCTGAGCTGGCTCGACACCGAAGACGGCCGGTACCTAGTCTGGACCGAGACCGACGAAGCCTCGGGCGCCGTGATCGGTCACTACGACCCGGCCAGTCAGTCGGGCGTGGCGAACGCGATCCGGGACGCCATCGCTGACATCTACTGACCTTCCTGAACCCGGCGAGAGGACCCTCCGTTGACCGAGGAAGCACAAGAACTACAGCCGACAGCGAAGTTCGAGGCGGCGCAGGACCTGCGGCCCACGGCCGCGTTCAGGCCGACCCTCCAAGGCATGGCGCTGAAGCGTATGGCGGTGCAGGGCGGCTTCGCCGTCGACGAGAACACCGGTCAGGAGATGATCCGGTCACTCCAAGGTGTGATTGACAGCCTCGAAGAGCGCTGGAGCGCGCTGACCAAGCTGCAGAAGTCGCCGCCGATGAGCTCCACCGCGACCGCGCAGTGGGTTTCCCAGCACATGCTCGGCACCGCGACGGACGCGCAGGGCCTGCTCACCCAGCTCCAGACCGCTCGCGCCGAGTTCCCCACCTACGTCGAGGCGATCGAACTCGCCAAGCGGAACTACCGCGAACGCGACAACGAGAACCAGCGCAACCTGAAGCAGATCGACACCGAGATCTGAGGAGAGACCTGTGACCGAATCCGAGGAGAAGACGGCGAAGGTCTCCGACCCGAACTCGCCCGACTACGACAAGCTCGACGCGCACTACGACCCGACGGCCGACTCGTCGTCCGACTACTACGTCGGGCCACTGGCGGACAAGGGAGCGTCCGGCGACGAGATCCGGGCCGGGGCCTCGGCCGGAACGGACCTCATCTTCAACCTGCTCGGCTGGGGGAAGACGCCGCTCGTCGGCATGAAGGACCAGTTCACTCAGAAGATGTACGAGGGGCAACTGGAGAAGGCGCGCGAAGGTCTCTCAAAGGACCTCGACATGCGCAAACCCGGCGAACCGCCGTCCACGGTCTGGGGCAACGCCACCCACGAGCAGATGCAGTCCGCGATCGCGGAGAACGCGGACTCGGCCGCGGTCGGCGAGACCTCCGAGGAGTGGGTCCGGGCGGGCAACGACCTGGCGGGCCACCAGCGCAACCTGGCGAAGGCGATCAGCGCGAGCACGGCCAACTGGGAAGGTGAGGGCGGCGACGCGGCCCGCGAACACCTCGCCGGTGTCGGCAAGTGGCTCGGCGCGACGGCGAACGGCGCGACGCTGACCGGCAGGCAGCAGCAGATCCACTCGCAGACCCTCAACGAGACGCAGAAGCTCATGGCGGCGAACCCGCCGGTGGCGTTCAGCGTCCAGGAGGCCAACGCCAACCTGCAGACCATCAAGGACCCGCAGGTGTACATGGCGCAGCTCGGGAAGGACCTCGGCACCTTCAAGAAGCAGCAGGACGCGCGCGACCAGGCGGCGAAGGTGATGACCGACTTCGACAAGACGGTCGGTTCGGCGATCGCCACCCCGGCGTTCCCGGCCCCGCCGAAGCTGCGGTCGGCGCAGGCGACCCCGCAGATGCAGGGCACGCCGATGTCCGGTGGCGGCGCCGGCGCCGGCGGGTTCAAGCCCGCCATGCAAGGCACCCCCATGTCCGGTGACGGCACGCAGAACCCCAGCCCGTTCAACGTGAACTCGGACGGCACGCGGCCGGAGGGCATCGCCGCTTCGCTCGACGGGTCCCCGCAGGGTGGCCCCGGTGGCACGGGCGGCGGCCCCGGCGGTATGAGCCCCTTCAGCTCGCCGAACGGCGGCCCCGGCGGGAGCAACCCCGGCGGTAACCCGGGCGGCAACCCGGGTGGCGGTTTCCCCGGCGGTGGTTTCCCTGGCGGTGGTTTCCCCGGCGGCGGCGGCCCTGGTGGCGGTCCCGGTGGCGGTCCGGTCACGAACCCGACCCTGCCGAACATCCCGAACGGGCCGCTCGGGCACGACTCGACTCCTTTGGTGTCGAGGCCGGGCTTCAACCCGCCGAACATCGACGACGGGACGCACACCACGGGCTACACCCCGCCGTCCGTCTCGCCGCCGTCGTTCACTCCGCCCAACATCCCGCTTCCCGAAAGCGGCGGACCGCGCCCGGGTGGCGGTCTCCCGTACAACCCGCCGAACATCGGCATCCCGAACATCCCGGGGCCCAGCAGCGGCGGGCCGTCGTCGTCGGTCCCGCCGCGGATCCCGCCGATCAGCAGGCCGAACATCCCCAACTTCCCGGAACCCGGCGGCACCCCCTACAAGCCCACGCCGTACACCCCGCCCAAGATGCCGAACATCCCCGGTATCCCCGGTGGGGGCACCGGCGGCAGCGGCTTCGGCGGCGGCAGTGGTGGTGGCGGCATCGGTGGTAGCGGTGCCGGCGGCTCGGGCGCCGGCGGTCTCGGCGGTGCCGGGCGGTCGACGGGTTCGCTCGGCATGGGCGGCGCCGCGGGCGCGATGGAGGCCGAGGCGGCCGCGGCCCGTGCGGCGGGCGCCGGGGGTACCGGTGGCAAGCCGGGCGGCACCGGCATGGGCCCGATGGGCGGCATGGCACCCGGTGGGTCCAAGGGGCAGGGCCAGGACGACAAGGAACACAAGGCCGCCGGATACCTCGAATCCGACGACCCGTCGTTCTTCTCGGCCGACGAGGTCGTGGCGCCCCCGGTCATCGGTGACTGGAAGAACAAGGACTGGAAGTGACGGCTTCGTTCGAGGTCGACCCGGACGACCTGACAGCGCACGCGAGCCATCTCGACGGGCTCGTGGACCGGCTGAACACCGCGCACGGCGCGACGGATTCGGCGATGTCGCCGGACGCGTACGGCTTGCTGTGCGCGTTCCTGCCGCCGATCGTCAACCCGACGGGCGAACGCGCGGCGGAGGCGATCAAGGCGGCGGGCGAAGGGGTCCAGGCGACGGCGGACAACGTCCGCACCGCCGCCAAGTCCTATGTGGACGGAGACACGACCAACGCGGAGCCGTTCAAGGCCGACTTCAAGGCCTTGGACATCGGAGGGAAGAAGTGACCAGGCCGAACGAGCTCGGCGAGCTCATGCTCGATCCTGACGAGGCCGAGCGGAAAATGGACCAGTGGGCCGCGGGCCTGGAGCAGAAGGCCCAGCGCTACGCGGCCGCCCAGGAGCGGACCGAGCAGCTGCGGCTGACCGCCACCAGCTCCGACGGCGCCGTCAAGGTGACCGTCGGAGCGGACGGCGGCATGACGGCCATCGACTTCGGGAACAAGGCCAGGACGTATCCGCTGGAAGAGCTGTCCCGGCAGATCCTCGCGACCATGCACCAGGCACAGAGCGGGATCGCCACGCAGGTCGCCGAAGTCATGCAGGAGTCGCTCGGCGACGAGGACCAAGAGACCAGGGAGCTGATGATCGGCACCCTGCGCAGCCGATTCCCCGAGGTCGAAGAGGAAGAGCCCGCGGCGGAGGACACTCCCCCGGCGCCTTCCGCCGACACCCCGCAGGCGCCTCGCGAGAGGCGCCATGAAGCACCGGACGACGAGGGCAACTCACCCTGGTGAGTTCGTCGTTCCTGAACATCGAAGAAGGTTTTTGTGGGCAACCCGCTGGTCGCTGACGTACAGGACTCGACGAAGGCGTACACCGGCTCCTCTCTGCTGGAGTCGGCGTTCGACCTGAAATCGGCCATCGAAAGTGGCGACTGGGCTTCGGTGGCCCTGGGCGCGGTCGGGACCGCGCTCGACGCCCTCTCGATGGCGATGGACCCGTTCGGGGCGATCCTCGCGAACGGGGTCGGCTGGCTGATGGAGCACGTCGGCCCGCTCAAGGAGGCGCTCGACGCGCTCACCGGCAACGCCGACGAGATCAGCGCGAACGCCGAGACCTGGAAGAACATCGCGGGCGAACTCGGCGCGGTCGGCGAGGATCTGGCGGGGATGGTCTCCGCCGATCTGCAGAGCTGGACCGGGATCTCGGCCGACACCTACCGTGAGCGGGCCAAGGACACGGCCACCTTGCTGGACGCGGCGAAGAACGGCTGCGAAGGCGCCTCCAGCGGGGTGAAGACGGCGGGTGAGGTCGTCGCCGCCGTGCGCGCGCTCGTGCGCGACATCATCGCCGAACTGATCGGGCACATGATCAGCTGGGCGCTGCAGGTGCTGTTCACCCTGGGCATCGGGCTGACCTGGGTGGTCCCGCAGGTGGTCAACGCCGTGGCGAAGACCGCGAGCAAGATCGCGAACCTGACGAAGAAGACCGTCAAGGCGCTCAAGGCGCTGATGCCGCTGCTGAAGCGGGCGGACGACCTGTTCGCCGACGCGGCCAAGGCGTTGAAGAAGCTGCAGCCCGGCAAGGGCGCGCCCGGTCCCAAGCCGAACAAGCTGGACGAGGGCACGACACCCAAGGGCAGCCCCGACGGGGACAAGGGCGGCGGCACGACGCCGTCCGGCGCGCCGCCGAAGAACGACCCGTCACCGCCTCCGCCCCCGCCGAAGAACGACCCGCCACCTCCGCCGAAGAACGAGACCCCGGACGGATCGACCACGCCGTCGGGCTCGCCGCCACCGCCGCCGCCCAGGGACCGCGGCGCCCCCAAACCGGAGCCGGACAACCGGATCAAGAACAACAACAACGATCCGGGCAACGGGGTCCCGCCGAAGAACCGCAACGACTGCGGTGACCCGGTCGACGTCGCGACCGGCTCGATGATGCTGACGCAGGACGACGTCGTGTTCGCCGGCGTCCTGCCGCTGACCGTCTCGCGGACGCATCTGTCGTCGTACACGGTCGGCCGGTTCTTCGGCTCGTCGTGGGCGTCCACTTTGGACCAGCGGATCGAGGTCGAGGAAGACGGCCTGCATCTCGCGCTCGCCGACGGTTCGCTGCTGACCTACCCGGTCCCGGTTTCCGACGCCCCCGTCTACCCTGCCTTCGGCCAGCGGCTCCCACTGTCCAAAGTGGAAGACGGATACACCGTGTCCACCCCGGACGGGATGCTGCTCTTCTCCGGCCACGGGGACACCCTTCCGCTGCGCGGCATCGCGGTCGGCGACGGGCACCGGATCTTCCTGCGCCACGACGAGAACGGCGTCCCCCGCGAACTGCTGCACTCCGCGGGATACCGCCTGCTCGTCGAGTCGAAGGACGGCCTCGTCACCGCGCTTCGCCTGCCCGGCGCGGAAACCGCGCTGCAGAGCTACCGGTACGACCAGCGGCGCCGCCTGGTCGAGATCGTCGACGCCGGCGGCTCGCCCGTGCGGTTCACCTATGACGCCGCGGGCCGCATCGTGCGCTGGGAGGACGTCAACGGACGCTGGTACGGGTACGGCTTCGACTCCGAAGGCCGCGTCGTCCGCGCGCAGGGCACCGGCGGCTTCCTCGACGTCGACATCGACTACGACCGGGAGAACCTGGTCACGTCGGTCACGAACTCGCTCGGGCACGTCACCCGCTACCAGCTCGACGAACTGCACCGGGTCGTCGCGGAGACCGATCCGCTGGGCAACACCACGCGCTACGAACTCGACCGCTTCGGCAAGGTGCTCGCCCGCACCGACGCGCTGGGCCGCACGACCCGGTGGGAGATGGACGACGAGGGCAACGTCGTCACCGTGATCCAGCCGGACGGCGGCCGCGCGCTCGCCGAGTACAGCGCGCTGAACCGGTGGACCAGCATGACCGGACCGGACGGCGCCCGCTGGCGCCGCGAGTACGACGGACGCGGGAAGCTCGTCCGCGCCACGGATCCCACCGGCGCCGCCACCACCTACGGCTACGACGACGCGGGCAACGTGTCGACGGTGACCGACGAGCTCGGCGGGGTCACGCTGATCGAGTCCAACGCGGCGGGCCTGCCGGTCTCGGTCACCGATCCGCTCGGCGGGGTCACGCGGTACACCTACGACGAGTTCGGGCAGACCACGTCGGTCACCGACCCGCTCGGCGGCGTCACCAGGACGAAGTGGGACGCCTTCGGCGAAATCGCCGAACAGATCGACCCCGACGGCGCGGTGTGGCGCTGGAACCGCACCACCGAAGGCTCCGCGGACGAAGCCGTCGACGCCCGCGGGCTCGCGGTGCGCACCGAGTACTCGCAGTTCGACCTGCCCACCGCCGAGGTCGGCCCGGACGGCGATCGGCTGTCCTACACCTACGACACCGAGCTGCGGCTGGTTTCGGTCACCAACGAACACGGTCTCTCCTGGCGCTACGACTACGACGCCGCCGGGAACCTGATCAGCGAGACCGACTTCAACGGCCGCACCGCCCGCTACGGCTACGACGCGGCGGGGCAGCTGGTGTCGCGCGCCAACGGTCTCGGCCAGACGGTCGCCATCGAACGCGACGCGCTCGGCCGGGTCGTCAGCCGCCGGGCCGGCGACGACGTCGCCACGTTCACCTACGACGCGGCCGACCGGATGACCTCGGCGCGCAACGCGCATTCCGAAGTCACCATCGCCTACGACGCGCTGGGCCGGATCGTCGCGGAATCCCTCAACGGCAGGGCGGTCCGCTCCGAGTACGACGCCGCCGGCCGCCGCGTCGCCCGCCGTACCCCGTCGGGCGCCGAGTCGTTCTTCGCCTACGACGCCGCGAGCCGTCCGGTCGCACTGCGCACCGCCGGCCGCACCTTGCGCTTCGAGTACGACCCCTCCGGCCGTGAAGTGTCGCGACGGCTGGAAGGCACGCCGGTCGAGCTGCGCCAGGGCTGGGACACCGCGGACAGGCTGACCTCCCAGACCGTTTCCAGCGGCCGGGGCGTCGTTCAGCACCGCGAGTACGGCTACCTGCGGGACGGACTCGTCACGTCGATCTCGGATCTGATCTCGGGGCCGCGTTCGCTGCGGGTGGACCGCGCGGGCCGCGTCGTCGACGTCCAGGGCCAGGGCTGGCGGGAGAGCTACGGCTACAACCTCGCCGGCGCGATCACCCAGGCGGGCTGGCCCGGCGCGGATCCCGCCGTCGGACCGCGGCGTTACCAGGGCACGCTGCTGACCGGCGCCGGTTCGACGTCGTACCTGCACGACACCGAGGGCCGCACGATCGCCCGGCGCAAACTCGGCCGCGACTGGACCTACCAGTGGAACTCCGACGACCGCCTGACCGGCGTCGTCACCCCCGACGGCGAACGCTGGCTCTACCACTACGACGCCCTCGGGCGGCGGATCGCCAAACAGCATCTCGACGTCCACGGCCGGATCCTCGAACAGATCGACTTCGTCTGGGACGGGGCGAACCTCGCCGAAGAGATCCGGGGCGGCGTCGCCATCGTCTGGGACTGGGAACCGGGCACGGAACGGCCGATCACCCAGACCGAGCACGTCCCCGGGCAGGACGCCCGCTTCCACACCATCGTCACCGACCTCGTCGGCTCGCCGAGCGAACTGCTCGACGAGTCGGGCAACGTCGCCTGGCATCTGCACACGTCCTTGTGGGGCAAGGTGCTTTCGCCGCCGGGGCAGGCGTACACGCCGTTGCGTTTCCCCGGCCAGTACCACGACCCGGAAACCGGGCTGCACTACAACTTCAAGCGCTACTACGACCCGGACACCGGACGGTACCTCTCGCACGACCCGCTCGGTCTCGAACCGGCGTCGGACTCGCTGGCCTACGTCGGCAACCCGACGGACATGATCGACCCGCTCGGTCTCGCCCCGACGAAACCGACGAAGGGCACCTGCGGCAAGGGTTCCCGCGGGGGCGGCGGCAAGACGAAGTCGTCGGGCAACCGGGTCTCCAAGCCGAAGCCGACGCCAGGGCCGAAGAAACCGCGGCGTCCGCCGCAGAGCTACGCCGACGGCACGCACGGCGCGAAGAAGCGCGAGCAGAACCGGCTCACGGGGAAGTACGACAACGAGCTCAAGGCCGACGGCCGGGACAAGGTCTCCGGGCAGTCCCACGAGTCCGAGCACCCGGTCCCCTACGAGGCGATCGGCCGCGGCAGTGGCGGCTCGCGGGGTTCGAGCCACGACCAGAAGGACCTGGAGAACCACGCCTGGGCCTACCAGGAGGCCAAACCCGCGCACTCGTCGCATATCGGTACCGGTAACAAGGGCGACCAGGACCTGACGGAGGGTTCGGCGAAGCCGAGCGGCTTCAAGAACAGCCAGGAGTACCGCGACGCGGAGCGCAACGCGCTGGAAGGCGGCGACCCGAACACCGCGATCCAGCTCAACCAGCTCGACTACGCGTTCCGGGACGGGTTCAAGAACACCGACAACAGCCTCGACGGCAAGATGGCGGACGACTCGTACCACAAGATGATCGACGACGCGCACGCCAGCGGCAAGGGCCTCACCTACTCGACCGGTCCCGGGACGACCGCGACCACCCCGCCGCTGTCCAGCCACGACGTCAAGGAACTGCACATGACCCGGGACACCATCCGGGACGGGGACTGGCCCGAAGAGATGAAGCGGCAGAACCGCGAGAGCTACGAGGACGAGGTCTCGCGGATCCACGACGAGACGTACAAGACGCCGACCAAGGCCGATTGGGACAAGCTGGAGGCCGGTGGCTTCGGGCCGCTCGACACCGGCAAGAAGGACCCCAACGCGATGGACACCGACTGATCTCGTCGCGTTTCGTCCTCTGGACGCTTTATCGCGCCCAGAGGACGAAACGCGGGGCGGGTCAGGCGGCGGCGAGTGAGACGACGCGGTTCCGCCCGCTCCTCTTCGCCTGGTAGAGCGCGGAGTCGGCGACGTGCAGCAGCCGTTCCAGCACGGTCCCGCCGGACGGATAGACCGCGGCGCCGATCGACACCGAAAGCCCTCGTACGGTCCGCGTCCCCGACGCCGTCGCGACCTCGACCTCGATCCCCATCACGGCCTGCCGGACCCGTTCGGCCACGGGGATCACCTCGGTCTCCGTCGCGCCGGGCAGCAGCACGACGAACTCCTCGCCGCCGAAGCGCCCGACGGAGTCGTAGTCGCGTACGTGCTCGGAGATCGTCGTCGCGACGACCTTGAGCACGGCGTCGCCCGCGAGATGCCCGTAGACGTCGTTGACCTGCTTGAAGTGGTCGAGGTCGAGCATCAGCACCGCGAGTTTGCTCTTCGCCCTGGCCGCCGACGAAAGCTCCCGCTCGCTCAGCACGTGCCACGCGTGCGCGTTCAGCACGCCGGTCTTGCCGTCGATGTTCGCCGCGATCTCCAGCTGCCGCACCAGCACGCTGCGGTGCAGCACCAGCACGGGCAGCAGGACGAACGGGACCAGCGCGGGCGCGTACACGAGCCCGAGCGCGGTCGAGGTCCCCAGCACCAGCGTAGTGACCTCCAGCAGGTTGTCGTCGCCGGTGCCGAACAGCGCACGCGGCGACCGGGCCCCGGTGTGCAGGTAGACCGAGAAGGCCACGATGAACGCGTTGGCCGCGGTGAACACGGCCGCCGCCTCGACGATCCGCAGCGAACCGGCGAACCCGACCGGCAGTCCGTTCCAGCCGGCCACGACCGCTCCCGAGGCCAGGCACGAGATCACGATGGCCGCCGCGCAGTACACGACGCGGTACGCCGGGCGGTGGCTCATCCCCCGCCACACCCGGAGCCAAAGATGCAGGTAGATGAGCAGTCCGAGGGCCAACGCGAGCCCCGGCGGCAGGACGAGCACCCCCGCGAAAGTCCACACCGAAGTCATGTTGATGTGGGGCCGGTCACAAAGCGTGCGCCGCAACCGTTCCACCGAACGCGAAAGCTCGGCCTGCAGGAAAGCGAGGCCGAGCAGTGATCCGAATCGGACGAATTCCGTAGTGTCGTAGGTCGATCGGAGCAAGGCGATTACGGCGACTGTAGCCGCAAGTCCTTCCACCACAAGAAAAATCGCAGGAACGCCACGTGGTCCGGACCACAACTCCCAGTTTCGGACCCAGGCTCTCAGCCGTGTACCGGCCCCTTCTCCGGCGAGTTCCACTTCCCCCATAATCATCGTCACCGGTCCCCCTTCCGTACACAATTCAATGTATCCGAGGTAGTACTGAGGGTGGTCCGAGTCATTTCCGGAACACACAGATGGAGCAGTGGGGAGGAGGACCATCATGAACGGTCGCGAGGACTGATCCCACTCAATTCACCCGGCCGGGCTTCCGGCCGGGAGCCATACCTCGGGCCCGGTGGCGACGGCGCGTTTCCACGCCATCACCATCGGGCCCGCGGCGGCGACGGCGACCGCGGCGGCCACCCCGACGGCCACGAACGGACCGGTCAGCTGGGCGAGACCGCCCGCGAGCATGATCCCGATTCCCTGCACCGTGACCAAACTCGTCGAGGTCAGGCCCATCACCTGCGCCCGGACGCCGTCCGGCACCGCGCGGGCCATCAACGCGACGGCCTGCAGGTGGTACGGCGCCGCGAAGGCCCCGCTGAGCCCGACCAGCGCGAGACAGACCGGCAACGAGGGGCGAAAGAAGACAAAAAGCAGAGGAACGACGGATGCGATGGCGAGAATGCCGACCATTCGCGTTTTCCGTCGTGCCGGAACCCATTTCGTGAAGATCCACGATCCTATTACCGAACCCACCGGATCCGCCGCGAGAATGAGTCCGACCGCGAAACTCCCCGCCCCGAGTCCATGGGCGAGCGGCGCCGCGAGCCCTTCCGGCGCGATGGCGAACCCGGCGAGCATCTTCAACCCGAACAGCACGCGGATTCCCTTGCCGCGCCACAGTTCTCTGGCACCTTCACCACTGAAAGCCCGTGCCACCCGGCTTTTCACCGATGATTCCGTGACGGCGGGCGTCCGGCGACGCACCCCTGTGGACACGAGCAGCGCGGAGACGACAAAGGTCACCGCGTCGATCACCAGTCCCCAGTAGGGCGTCACGAGCCCGATCACCAGTCCGCCGCCGCCGAATCCGGCCAGCTGTGCCGTTTGGATGGTGATCGTGCGGACCGCGAGCCCGGCGACGTACCGCTCGCCTTCGAGCACGTCCGGGAGCAACGCGAGTTGCGCCGCCCGGAAGGGTCCGCCCGCCATCGTCAGGACCACCAGCAGTCCGGCCAGCACCGGCAACGGCGCCCCCGGCACGGCCATCAGCAGCGCGAGCACCGCGCGCACCAGGTCGCAGACGATCATCACCGTCCGCCTTGGATAGCGGTCGGCCAGCCCGGCGAACAGGGTGCCGCCGATCAGCGTCGGCAGGTACGTCAGCCCGTAGGTGAGGCCGGTCAGCCCCGCCGACGCCGTTCTTTCCCAGACCAGCACCGACAACGCGATCCTGGCCAGCTGGTCACCGGCCTGCGACAGCGCCTCGGCCGCCCACAGCGCACGGAACTCACCGACCGCGAAGGCGGCCTTGAACCCGGTGCCCCGTGCGGAATCCCCCTTTTCCATGAGCCCCTCCCGCTGGCTCACGGTAATGGATCACTTCCGCACTGTCAGCGGCCATCCGGCCCAGGACGTCCGGTACTGTCCATTGTGGAGAGACGGCCCGCGGGGGTCAGCGGCCCGTGCCGTATCCCATCATCCCCTGCGCCATTTCCATCGCCAGCGAACTCGCCACGACGGGGTCCATCATGCTCCGGATATCCCGGGTGGCCTTGTTCTGCGCGGAGATGTCCGAACGCGGCTCCTCGGTCGGCCGGGTCTCGGGAGGCGGCAGCGCGACGGCCTGCTCCTTGGCGGGCTTCTTCTTCGTCGTCGCGGGCACTTGCTGTTTCACGGTGACCGGGACGTAGACGGTCACCGGGGCGGCCTGCGGGGGCGGCGTGGCCTGGACCACCGGCGGCGTGACCTGCTGGGTCGCCACGGTGGGCAGCGGCCGCTCGGGCAGGGCCGTGTCGTCGACCGGCTGCAGGGTGAACGTGCCGGCGAACCAGCCGATCGCGAGCAGCGCCACCCCGGCGCCACCGACCAGCCAGGACCTGGCCCGGCGGTGGATGACGACGGCCTTGGGCCGCAGGTCCTTGTCGAC
The DNA here is from genome assembly GCF_040684635.1 of Amycolatopsis sp. NPDC089917. Classification (NCBI taxonomy): domain Bacteria; kingdom Bacillati; phylum Actinomycetota; class Actinomycetes; order Pseudonocardiales; family Pseudonocardiaceae; genus Amycolatopsis; species Amycolatopsis sp. NPDC089917. Next base: position 218,557 of record NZ_JBFBGL010000005.1, read on the forward strand.
GACCGGTTCGCAGACCGGGGCCCGGACCGGCATCGGCTCGGGCTCGATCTCGTTCTCCGGGCTGCGCCGCCGTTTCGGCAGGCTCGCCGCGATGATCCCCGTCCGGTCCAGCAACTCGACTGTCTCGATGGGCGCGCTCGCACTGAGCGCGGCATCGGTCGGCGTACGGCGCTGGGCGGCGCGCGGCATGGGGACCTCCGGAAGCGGAATCACGAACTTGAGCATTGTGGTGCATTTCCGACGCCGCCGTAAGTAATGCACCCCGATCGAGTTATCCCGAGCCGTCCGGACCACGGAGGGTTACTCCGTTCAGTGGCTTCCGATTCCCTCAGAGGCGCTTCATTCCCAGGCGCCCGAGCAGCGCGAGCGGCCGCTGGTAAAAGGATCCGAGCACCCGGGGAATCGCGTCGATGGCATACGCGTCCGGTCCGATCAGGATGCGCGCGGTCCCCCGTTCGATACCACGCACGATGGTCTGAGCGGCCTTCTCCGGCGTGGTCCTCGCGATCTTTTCGAATCCTTCCGCGGCTTTGTCGATGTCCCGCTCGACGCCGCCCCGCGCGTCGCGGGCGATATTCGTCTTGATGCCGCCGGGATGCACGCAGCTGACCCCGACCGGATACCGGGCGATCAGCATTTCCTGCCGCAGCGCCTCGGTGAAGCCGCGCACCGCGAACTTCGCCGCGTTGTAGGCGCTCTGCGTGGGCACGCCGATGAAGCCGAACACACTCGAAAGGTTGACGATGTGCCCGTCGCCAGACGCGATCACCTGCGGCAGAAAGGCTTTCGTGCCGTTGACCACGCCGCCGAGATTGATCCCCATCAGCCAGTCGTAGTCGTCCCAGGTCATTTCCTCGACCGTCGCGCCGAGCGCGACCCCGGCGTTGTTCACCACGAGGGCGGCGCCCCCGAAATCGACGGCGACCTCCTCGGCGTGCGCGAGAACGGCGTCACGATCGGCGACGTCCAGCGCGTAGGCTTTCGCGGTCGCGCCCGCTTTCTCGCACAACGCGGCGGTGTCCGCCGCACGGACGGCGTCGACGTCGGAAAGCGCCAGCCTCGCCCCGCGTCCCGCGAGCTCGATCGCGAGCGCCCTGCCGATGCCCGAGCCCGCGCCCGTGATCACCGCGACCTTGTCCGTGAACGACTTCATACCCGCTCCCAAGTTCGACTGTTACCGGAGGTAACACATACTACGGCTGTGAGCTTGCTGTGCGTTGATCGATTCGGGCTGTGTTCATGGACCGCTTATGGTGATCTGTAACCAGGACAGCCGTGGACGACCGGAAGGATGGCGATGCGCCGCGCCCTGTTGCTCGTGGTCTGTGTCGTTCTGACCGGTTGTTCCGCCGCGTCCGAACCTGTCGAAACCGAGCCCGGAGCAGAGACCGCCGCGACGGTGGCGGTCACCCCCGCCGCGCCGCGGACCAACCCGGCGATCGGCGCGCTCTTCCTCGACGGGACGCATTTCTGCACGGCCAGCGTCGTCCACAGCGGCCCGGGAGACCTGCTGCTCACCGCGGCGCACTGCCTTCACGACGGCGAAGGCGGCGAGTACGCGACGGGCATCTCGTTCGCCCCCGGCTATCACGACGGCGTCGCGCCCTACGGCTACTGGGACGTCTCCGATCCGCAGGTTCCCGACGGCTGGGCCAGTTCGTCCGACCCGGACCTGGACGTCGGGTTCGCGACGGCCCGCCAGGCGGGCAACACGAAAACCCTCGAAAGTGTCACCGGCGCGAACACGCTGCTGACCGGCGGCGGGTTCGAGCACCCGATCACCCTGACCGGGTATCCCGACGAGCGGGAGGCGCCGGTCGTCTGCCACGGCACCAGCGCCCAGGCCGACACCTACCAGATGCGCGTCGGCTGTCCCGGTTTCACGACCGGCACCAGCGGCGGCCCGTGGGTGGTCGACCCCGACCCGGACACCGAACTCGGCACCGTCGTCGGCGTGATCGGCGGCTACCTGTACGGCGGGGACGATCCGGACACGTCCTACAGCAGCTACTTCGACACCGACGTCGCCACCTTGTACCGGAAGATGGACGCCCGGGGATGATCTCCCCATGAGCATCCACGACGTCCCGATCACCGGCGAGCCGATCCGCCTCGGCCAGTTCCTCAAACTGGCCAACCTGGCCGAAGACGGTTCGCACGCCAAAGACCTCCTCGACGCCGAAGAGGTCACGGTCAACGGCGAGGTGGAGGTCCGGCGCGGACGTCAGCTGACGAACGGCGACGTCGTGGAGGTCGGCGGCGAAGGCGGCCGCGTCGTTCTCGCCTAGCGGCCCTGCAACGGGGCCAGGCGAAGCGCCTTCGCGAGGTCTTCGAGTTCGCGGTGCACCGGCTCGCTCAGCGGGACGCCCAGTGCCTGGCACTGTTCGAGGTACTGCGCCTCGCGCCAGCCGGGGTAGCGGACCGGGGTCCCGCCCTCCCAGCCGAGCAGGCTGCCGAACAACGCGCTCGCGGCCTTGTAGAACCCGTCGGCGCTGCGCAGCGTCGTCGGCGCGATGGCCATCACCATGAGCCCGGTGTCGTGATCGTGGTCGCCGACGCCCGACAGCACCCCGGCGAAGATCTCGACCAGCAACGCGAAGCCCGCGACGGCGGCGCTGTCGACATCCGCGAGGGTGTCCATGTCGAGGACGAATTCGGGGTACGCGCCGGCGGGGGCGGCCATGCCGAGCGGGTTCGCGGCGATCCCGCGTTCCCCGCCCGCCGCCATGACCAGCCCGATCATGGTGTGCGGCAGCGCCCTCGCGGCATGGTGCCCGGCGCGGCCGAACGGCCCGACGCCGCGGACCGACATCAGCCCGACGCCGTACCGGCCGGCCCGGGACACCGCCCGGTCCATCGCGTCACCGACGGCCCAGAGCCCCGGCGCGCGGCGGTAGTCGATCAGGGCGGCGGCGCCGCGGTCGGCGATCATCAGCGGTTCGGCCCGCGGCCGCACCAGGCCGTTGACCAGCATCGGCAGATGCAGCCGGGTCAGTTCGGCGACGCCCGATTCCGGGGTTCCGGTGAGGTCGCCGTGGCACAGCGCCTCGGCGGCCATGCGGGCACGGGACCACGACAGGTCGTGCGCGGTGAAGACTTCGGTGACGAGGTCGATCAGGGCGTCGATCGGGACGCGCTGCCAGACCTGTTCCGGGATCGGGGAAGGCTCGGCCGGTTCGGGGATCGGCTCGACGGGCGCACGGCGAAGAGAGCGGGGTCTGAGGGGCACTCCGCCGAGGGTGCCTTCGCGGGTTTTCGGACGTCAACGGGCCAGGGCAGCTTCTAACCGACAGTGTGATCGAAGCGCCCGGAAGCGTCGGTGGGCGGACGTACCATCGGGGCATGTGCCGGAACATCACCACGCTTCGAGGCCTGGAACCGGCGGCGACGCCGGACGAGATCGAGGCCGCCGCCCGCCAATACGTCCGCAAGGTGTCCGGGGTGCAGAGCCTCTCCGACGCCACCCGCGAGCCGTTCGAGGCCGCCGTCGCCGAGATCACCGAGATCACCAGGCGGCTGCTGACCGAACTGCCCGCCCGCCGTCAGCCGCCGACGACGGTGCCACCGTTGCGCCGTCCCGAGGTCCAGGCGCGGATCGCCGCGAAGAGCCAGGCGTCCTGAACCAAGCCCGGCGGTTACGGTGAGCCGGTGACTTACCCGCAAGACCCCTACGGTCAGCAGCAGCCCTACGGCCAGCCACCCCCGTACGGCCAGCCGTACCCGCAGCCGGGTTACGGATACGGCTACGGCCCGCCGCAGCCGCCGCAGGAGCAGGGCCTGGCGATCGCGGCGCTCGTCGTGTCGATCGCCAGCCTGGTCGTGTGCACCGGGCTGCTGTCGGTCATCGGCGTGATCATGGGACACATCGCGCATTCGAAGGCCAAACGCGGCGAGGCCGGCGGCCAGGGCATGGCGCTCGCGGCGATCATCATCGGCTACATCGGCATCGCGATCGTCGTCGGTCTCGCGCTGCTGTTCGTCATCATCGGCATCGCGACCGACTGGGACTTCGACTAGATCCGAAGCGTTCCGGCAAAGGCCCGTCGGATACCCTCGACAGCGGTAGCGTGTCCGAGCGGCCGAAGGAACATGTCTTGAAAACATGCGAGGGCTCTGTCCTCCGTGGGTTCGAATCCCACCGCTACCGCCAGTCTTGACCGGCGAAAGCGCCCCGGGTCCGCGGACCCGGGGCGCTTTCGTTTCCGGATCAAGCGGGCACGAGTGCCCAGACCGTCTCGTCGCTACGGCCGCCCGCGAAGGGGCGCTGCTCCAGGAGCGAAGCAGTGCCGTTGTTGACCTGCCGGACCGCCAGCGAGCTGGCCCGGTTCACCAGCCCGTAGCGCGTGTCGGCGCTGCGGGCCAGCTTCCACTGCTGGTTCGTGGCCGAGCCGCAGTGCGTCTGTTCGAGGAGCGCGCCGTCCGCGGTGCTGCCGGACACCGGCCGCAGGCACTGACCGCTCCGCTCGTTGACGATCTTCCAGTACCCGCCGCCCGCGTCGGTGAGATTCCACTTCTGGCCGTTGTCGTTCTGCCTGGGCACGTGGGTGATCTTGGCGCCGGCGGACGACGAACCGTCGACCACGGCCGCGCTGTTGCCGTTGGTGGCGACGGACAGGTAGTACTTCTTGCCCGTCTGCGGGCCGGGGTCGGCGATGGTGTTGAGGGTCCACTGCTGGTTGGCCGCCCCGGTGTAAGGCTGCTGGACCAGCGGCGCCGGGTACGCGCCGCCGTCGGTGATCGCGAAGCCCGTCAGGTAGTTGAAGATCGCCACCTTGCCGTTGCCGAGCGGCTGGAACACCCACCGCATGCCGTTCTGGCCGTTGCAGTTGTACTGGAGGATCTGCGTCCCGGGCGCCGTCCCGCTCTGCGCGCTGTCGGCGCACAGCTGGCTGTTGGCGTTCACGAGCTGCAGGCCGGTGTTGTAGCCGAGGACCCACTTCTGGCTCGTGGAGTCGGTCCGGGCCCGCTTGCTGAGGTTGACGAGCCCGCCGGTCGAGGACCCGATGACGTCGATGGCGTCACCGTTCGCCCCGGTGATGACGTAGGTCTTCCCGCCCTGGGCGTGGCCGTCGCCGTTGTCCGGGGTGTCCTTCTTGATCAGGAAGGCGCTGTTCGCGACGTTCCAGTGCGTGGCGAGCCAGCTTCCCGGGACAGGGTTGGTGCTGAAGTAGTCGTCGTTGCCGCAGTCCAGCAGCCGGTCGTAATCGCGCTGCGTGCAGTCGAAGGACTGGGTGTCGCCGTAACACATCAGGTCCCATTCCTGGGAGCAGTGCCCGCCGCCCTGGTAGTGCGGGGCCCCGGGCAGGACCGCGCCGAGCATGTGGCCGAGTTCGTGACCGGCGGCGTTGGCGCCCCAGCAGGGCACGGCGATCTCCGTGTAGTGCCTGCCGTTGTTGAAGGCGTTCGCGGGTCCGGGCTGGTCGTCGTTGTCACCCCAGGTACCGGCGCAGGTGAGCGGGTTGTCGGAGAACAGGATGTAGTCGCGGTCGGCGTTGTGGAAGCCCGCCTGGATGGCGCGGTCGCGGATCGCGCCGGTCTGGTACGTGCCGTCGGGCACCACGAGAGTGGCGACGGCGACGTGGCAGCCCGCGCCCGCCGTCGTCACGTACCGGATGTGCCTGCTGCCGCCCGTGATCGCGGCACTGTCGTTGAACCCGTCGTCCATCCCGGACGCGTAGGCGCGCAGGGACGGCGCGACGGTCGTGTACCGGTCCGGCTGACCGGCTTCCCGGACGTAGACGAGCTCGATGCGTTTGCCGGAAACCCCGTCACCTTCGCAGACCACCGGATTGGCGGCGATCTCCGCTTGGGCGACGGCGGGAGCGAGCGGGGCCACGGGGGTCGCGCCGGGCGGTAGTGACCTGGCGGTGAAGGCCGTGGATTCGTCGGAGGCCGCGGCTCCCGCCGTCTCACCCGCGAGCAAGCCGCAGATGAGGCCGACGGTCACCAGCACACCGGCGTAGCGCCGTTTTGCTCTGGACAAAGGACTTTTTCCTTTCGCGATGGAGAACACGCGTTTCTCGAACTGTCGCGAGAAAAAGGCTAGAGGTCGGATGTATAGACCACCAGGCAGAAAAACCGGCAGACTGCCATACTCTTCCGCCATGCCCAAGTACCTGCTGCTCAAGCACTACCGCGGCGCTCCGGCGGCGGTGAACGACATCCCAATGGACCAATGGGCGCCGGAGGAGATCACGGCGCATATGCAGTACATGAGGGATTTCGCGACCCGGCTCCAGGAGTCCGGCGAGTTCGTCGGCGAGCAGGCCCTCGCCCCCGAAGGCACCTTCGTCCGTTACGACGGCGAGGGCAAGCCTCCGGTCACCGACGGCCCCTTCGCGGAGACCAAGGACCTCATCGCCGGCTGGATGATGATCGACGTCGACAGCTACGAGCGCGCGCTCGAACTGGCGGGCGAGCTGTCGGCCGCGCCGGGGGCGGGCGGGAAGCCGATCCACGAATGGCTCGAACTGCGCCCGCTGTTCAGCGAGCAGCTCATCGTCACGGAGTGAACGCCGAGCTCGACGAGGCCCTGCTCCGGAGCCTCACGCCGAACGTCCTCGGGATCCTCGTCCGCCGCGGAGCCGATTTCGCGGCGGCCGAGGACGCCGTGCAGGAAGCGCTGATCGAGGCCGTCCGCGTCTGGCCCGGCGACCGGCCGAAGGACCCGAAAGGCTGGCTCGTCACAGTCGCGTGGCGCAAGTTCCTCGACATCGCCCGGTCGGACGCCGCCCGGCGCCGTCGCGAGGACCTCGTCGACGACGAGCCCGAGCCAGGTCCCGCCGCCGCGGTGGACGACACGCTGCAGCTCTACTTCCTGTGCGCGCACCCGTCGTTGACGCCGGCCTCGGCGGTCGCGCTCACCCTGCGCGCCGTCGGCGGGCTGACCACGCGTCAGATCGCCGAGGCGTACCTGGTGCCCGAGGCGACCATGGCGCAGCGCATCAGCCGGGCCAAGCGCACCGTGTCCGGCGTGCGCTTCGACCAGGCGGGCGACGTCGCCACCGTGCTCCGCGTGCTCTACCTGGTCTTCAACGAGGGCTACTCCGGCGACGTCGACCTCGCCGCCGAAGCCATCCGGCTCACCCGGCGGCTCGCGGCCGCGATCGACCATCCCGAGGTCGCGGGCCTGCTCGCGCTCATGCTGCTCCACCACGCCCGGCGCGCGGCCCGGACGGCGCCCGGCGGCGACCTCGTGCCGCTGGCCGAACAGGACCGCGGCGAATGGGACACGCGCCTGATCGCCGAGGGCGTCGAGATCCTGCAGGCGGCGCTGGCCCGCGACAGCCTGGGCGAATTCCAGGCGCAGGCCGCCATCGCGGCGCTCCACGCCGACGCGCCCACCGCCGTCGAGACCGACTGGGTGCAGATCGTCGAGTGGTACGACGAGCTCGCGAGCCTGACCGGCAGCCCGATCGTGCGGCTGAACCGCGCGGTGGCCGTCGGCGAGGCGGACGGGCCGCGCGCGGGACTGGCCGCGCTCGCGGAACTCGACGGCTCGCTGCCCCGGCACGCGGCGGTGGCGGCGTACCTCCACGAGCGCGACGGCGACCTGGAGACGGCGGCGCGGCTCTACGTCGAAGCCGCCGAAAAGGCGGCCAACCTCGCCGAACGCACCCATCTGACCCGTCAGGCCGCGCGGATCAACGCCCTCAGGAAGTGATCGGCGGCAGGCGCGGGAGCCCGTCGATGGCCGACAGGTGATCGAGCACCCGCTCGAAAGCCTGTCCCAGCACCTTCTGCTCATCGGGGTTCAGCAGGTCGATCAAATGCTCCCGGACGCCTTCGACGTGCGTCGGCGCCGCGCCCTGCAGCAGATCCGCGCCGCGTTCGGTCAGCTCGGCGACGACACCGCGTTTGTCCGCCGGGTCGCGGGTGCGGCGGATGATGCCCTCGGCCTCCAGCCGGACCATCTGGTGCGAAAGCCTGCTCTTGGTCGAGCCGAGCATGCTCGCCAGCTCCGTCATCCGCATCCGGTCGTCGGGCTGGCTCGAAAGGCAGACCAGGACCTCGTAGTCGGCGAGGGTGACGCCGTGCCGCTCGGAGAGTTCACGGTGCAGGCGTTGTCGCAGCCGCATGGTGGCGACGATGTACGAACGCCAGGCGGTCATTTCGGACTCGGACAGCCAGCGCACTTCCTTCTGCTCCACCGCCATCCACGCAGGGTAGAACGTTGATCGCCCGGGGCGCATACCCACCGGTCACTTTCCCGGTCCTGAAAAATCCGGGGGAACATTCGCCCGAAGGAGGGTTACGAAAAGGTTGAGACTCGGCTCGAAAAGGCGCATTCTGCTTGTCAGCGGATGGTCGGGCAAGTATCGGGCGCACCGTAGGAAGGTCGCCGGACCTGCTCCCCACCGGGAAGGGTCAGGTGGTGGTATGGCGGGTGATTCTCGCGGTTGACCGCCTGCTGTGTCCCCGCGATCGGAACGGAAGGAACCGGGTCGGTCGCGACTGCGAACAGCGACGAGCGCGGGCATCTCGGATGCGCTCGACCATTCTCGCGCATTCGGCGTCACTCCGGCCTGTTTCGGGTTCGCGGCCTCTTCGACCGCCTCGGCAGTGCCCGGCGCCGGCCCGGTGATCGCGGCCAACCGGCGATCGGAACAAGACAACCTCGGTAGACCTGGGTGCGGCCACGTGAAGTGGCCGCACCCAGGCATATCCGGGCCCTTCCGGCTACTCTTCCCCCGTGCGATTCGACGAAGGCGCGGGCCTGGACACCTCCGAAGTCGAGGACCTGCGAGGCGGCGGTGGCGGAGGCGGTATCGGCGGCCGGGTGGCACTCGGCGGCGGCGGGCTCGGCGTGGTCGGACTCGTCATCTATTTCCTCATCTCCCAGTTCGGCGGCGTGAGCCTGAGCCCGTCCGCGGGCGGGCTCGGCAGCCTCGGCGGCGTGGGTTCCGGGCAGCGGATGGACAACACGTCCCTGGAGCGGGAATGCAAGACCGGCGCGGACGCGAACCGGAACCACGACTGCGCGATCGTCGCCATCATCAACTCGGTCCAGGACTACTGGGGCCAGGAATTCCAGCGGTCCGGTTCGACCTATCGCAAGGCCGTCACCAACTTCTTCAACGGCGGCGTGAACACTGCCTGCGGAAACGCGACTTCGGACGTCGGGCCGTTCTACTGCCCCGGTGACTCCGAGGTGTACATCGACCTCGGGTTCTTCAACGAACTCCGCACGAAGTTCGGCGCGGAGGGCGGGCCTTTCGCGGAAGCGTACGTGCTGGCCCACGAATACGGGCATCACGTGCAGAACCTCACCGGAGTGTCCAAAAAGGGCACCGGGAGCGGGCCGACGTCGGGTTCGGTACGGCTCGAACTGCAAGCCGACTGCTACGCCGGTGTCTGGGCGAACCACGCCACGACGACGCCGACCGAGACCGGGCGGCCGCTGATCAGCGAGATCAGCCAGCAGGACGTCAATTCCGCGCTGGACACCGCTTCGCGGATCGGCGACGACTACATCCAGTCGAAGCTCGGCGGCGGCCGGGTCGACGAGTCGAAGTTCAGCCACGGCACGTCGGCGCAGCGGAAGAAGTGGTTCACCACCGGCTTCCAGACCGGCCAGCCCGCGCGGTGCGACACCTTCGCGACCAACAGCCTGGGCTGAGCCGGAACGTGCGGCCGGGAGCGTGACTTGCGTGCTTGGACACGGATCTCGCGTGATCGAAGGCGGAACTCACGTGACCGGAGACCGCACGCGGGTCTTCGGCATCTGATCACGCAAATCCCGGAAGTACATGAAGGCCCCCTTCCTTGCGCTGGGCGCGAGGAAGGGGGCCTTCATGTACCAGTGGTGACTAGATCAGGCAGCCACGGCGCCGTGGTGGTCGTCAGCGTGGACGGAAGCGGTCATGCTCCGCTGCTTGGACCGCTCGGCCGCGCGAAGGGACTTCGCCTTCGCGGCCTTGCCGCCCGGGACACCGTTGATCTCCTCGGTGCTGGTCGCGTACACGCCCAGCGCCCAGGCGACGGCGTCGGAGTTGCGATCGAGCGCGACGCGGTCGATGTTGCCGAGGTTGTCGCACTTCTGGTGGTAGCACTTGTCGTAAGGAACGTTGGCGCTACCGCCCCACTTGGCGGCCTGTGCCGCGGTCTTCACGCCTTCGGCGCCGGTGAACAGGCCACCGGCCGGGATGCCGACCGCGATGAACTGGCCGTAGTCGGAACGGCCGTCGAAGTCCGTGCCCTCGACCGGGACGCCCTTGCCCTTGCCGAGGTAGTCCACGAGGGTCTTCTCGAGCTGGGCGGAACCGTACGGACCGGCGCCCGCGCCCTTGCCGTCGGAGTCGTCACCGTCGTAGGCGAAGTACGCCGCGTTCGGCGAGGCGATCATGTCGTAGTTGTAGTAGAGCGCGATGTCGAGCTGCTGCTCGAAGCTCAGCGAGTTGACGTAGTACGTCGAGCCGACGAGCCCGAACTCCTCGGCGCTCCACCAGCCGAAGCGGACGGCGTTGTTGACCTTGGGCTTGCCGCCCAGCTGCAGCGCGGTCTCCAGCAGCGCGGCCGAACCGGAGCCGTTGTCGTTGATGCCGGGGCCCTCGGTGACGCTGTCGAGGTGCGAGCCGAGCATCACGACGTTGTCCTTGCGACCGGTCTTGGTCTCGGCGATGACGTTGTAGCTGGTCCGTGCCTCCTGGAAGGCACGCAGATCGAGGGTGACCGAGGCACCGGCCTTGCCGGCGAGCGCCTGGCCGTCGGCCTGGGTGATGCCGCCGGTCGGGATCTTGCCCGCGGCCGGGTCGCCCAGGGTGCCGTTGACCGGGCCCGGGACGTTGTTGTAGACGATCGCGCCGACGGCGCCCGCGGCGGCGGCGGTCGCCTGCTTCTGCGCGAAGGAGCAGCCACCGCGCTGGATCAGCGCGATCTTGCCGGTGACCCCGCCGGCGTAGTCGGCGGCCTCGCAGCCGCTGGTGTCGTCGACCGGGACCACCGCGAGCGGGGCGGTGATTCCGCCGGTGGGCGTCGACGGGCTGTAGGACATGATGATGATCGGGACGTCCGCGCCCGCGACCGTCAGCTTCTCCGCGAGGGTCTCCGCGTAGGTGAACGGGAACTCCTGCCGCGTGACCGCGAAGCCCGCCTGCTCCAGCTTCGTGGCGACGTACTCCGCGGACTTCTTGTGGCCCTCGGTGCTGGCGGCGCGGCGGCCGCCGTTCGCGTCCGAGATCCGCTGCAGCGCGATCAGGTGACGGTTGACTCCTGCACCGTCGACCTTGTTGACGAGTTGCTTGGCCAGCGCGGGACCGTCGATCGCCGGCGCGGCCGTCGCAGCGGGAGCCATTCCGATCGTGAGCGCGGCGGTGGCCATCACCACGATCGAGGGAACAATGCTTCTTCGCGAATATGACATGAGCGTCACCTTTGTGTGGTTTACGTCATAGGTCAACCGACGTTCGGCGGACTTGCCATCACCGTTATAGGGTCGCCTGTATGTACGCGATCACCATCCGTGAGCCCGGCGATCCCGACGTTCTCGAATGGACCGAGGTCCCCGATCCCGTCGCGGGTGAAGGCGAAGTCGTCATCGAAGTCGCCGCGAGCGCCGTCAACCGGGCTGACCTGCTGCAACGCCAGGGAAACTACCCGCCCCCGCCGGGCGCGAGCGACATTCTCGGACTCGAATGTTCGGGCACGATCGCCGAAATCGGCGAAGGCGTCGAAGGGTGGCGAATCGGCGACGAGGTTTGTGCCTTGCTCGCCGGTGGCGGTTATGGGGAAAAGGTCGCCGTCCCGGCCGGACAACTGCTTCCGCTGCCCGCCGAAGTCGAATTGCTCGCGGCCGCCGGGCTGCCCGAAGTCGCGTGCACGGTTTGGGCGAACGTCGTCATGCACGCCGGATTGTCCGAAGGCGAGGTCCTGCTCGTCCACGGTGGCGCCGGCGGGATCGGCACGCACGCGATCCAGGTCGCCAAGGCGCTCGGGGCGACGGTCGCGGTCACCGCGGGTTCGGCGGAACGGCTGGAAAGCTGCCGCCAGCTCGGCGCCGACATCGTGATCAACTACAAGGAGCAGGACTTCGTCGAGGTCCTGCGCGCCGAGACCGGCGGCGCCGACGTCATCCTCGACAACATGGGCGCCAAGTACCTCGACCGCAACATCGACGCGCTGAAGGCCGACGGCAGGCTCGTGGTCATCGGCATGCAGGGCGGGATCAAGGGCGAGCTCAACATCGCCAAGATGCTGGGCAAACGCGTGAGCGTGTACGCCGCCGGACTGCGTTCGCGGCCCCTGGCCCAGAAAGCGGCGATCGTCGCCGACGTCCGCGAGCGGCTGTGGCCGTTGGTCGAGCAGGGTTCGGTGAAACCGATCGTCGGCCAGGTCGTCGCGATGTCCGAAGCCGCCTCCGCGCACCGCGCGCTCGAAGAAGGCACGGTTTTCGGCAAGGTTCTTCTCGCCGCGAAGTCTTAGCGGATCTCTTCGAGCACCCGGACGAGCTGGTTGACCTCGAAGACGTTCGAGTAGTGCGCGAGTCCGATGCGGACGGCGCCGCCGACCTCGGCGGCGCCCAGCGAGCCGAAGACGCCGCTCGTGCCGTCGTCGGCGAAGGCGCAGAGCCCTTGGGACGCGAGATACTCCGCGACCTCGGGCGATTTCTTGCCCGCGACGGCGAAGGCCAGCGCGGGGATCCGGCGCATGGCGTCACCGATGACCATCACGTGCCGCAGCGAACGCAGCTCTGTGGACAGTTGCGCCAGCAACCCCGCGTGATACGACTTCGCCGAACCCAGCGACGTCACCAGTTTCTCGCGGCGCGAACCGATCGCCGCGTCGTCCAAACCGGCCAGATAGTCGATCGACGCGATCAGCCCGGCGAGCAACGGGTACGCGTGCGGGCCCAGTTCCATCCGGGCCGGGCCGCGCGCGGCCGGGTCGAGCGAGACCGACGGCAGGCGTTCGAGCAGTTCGGGATCGCGGAAGACCAGCGCCCCCACCGACGGCCCGCCCCAGGCCTGCGCCGAAACCACCATCACGTCGGCGCCGAGCGCGTTGAGGTCGAGCGGCACGAACGGCGCCGCGTACGTCGCGTCGACGACGACCAGCGCGCCGACGCGTTTGGCGAACTCGATCACCGTCGGGACATCGGGCCGGGTGCCGACCGAACCGGACGCGAGCGTGACCGCGACGGCCTTGGTGCGCGCGGAGACGAGGTTCTCGTACTGCCAGGCGGGCAGCTCGCAGGTCTCGATGTCGATCTCGCCCCAGCGCACGACCGCGCCGACGCGTTTCGCGGCGCGGCGCCACGGCGCGAGGTTGGCCTCTTCGTCCAACCGGGACACGACGACCTCGTCGCCGATCGTCCAGCGGTCGGCCATCGCGTCGACGAGACGGCGGATGAGATCGGGCGCGTTGGGTCCGAGCACGACTCCGGCCGGGTCGGCGCCGACCAGGTCGGCGACCGCCCGGCGAGCGGCCGTGACAATGCTTTCCGCACGCTGGGAGGCCGGAAACGCTCCACCCGGCCCGGACACCGGAGCGCGCATGGCCGTGGATACGGCCGAAGCGACCTGTTCAGGTACGAGCATTCCGGCGGCGCCGTCGAAGTGAATCCAGCCGTCACCCAGCGCGGGAAACAACCCACGGATACGAGCGACGTCGAACGCCATGGGGACACCGTACGGACGTGCGGTTTGGCGCTTTACCCGGGGTTGGCCAGCCGACCACGGGGCGCGACGATTCCCGCTACGCTCGGAGACGGCGCCGAAAACCACACTGCGCTTCGCGCCCGACGTAGGCCAGGATGGAGCACATGACCGACCCAGTTTCCCGCGAATCGAACACCCCCGGTGACGGCGGCGGAGACTCGTCACCCCACGTGGTGGTCGTCGGCCCCGACGGCGTCCCGGTCGGCACCGCACGTCTCGCCTCCGGTTCCGACGAGGACGCGCCGCACGAGGAGTCGGTCGGCGACCTCGTCGAAGAGCCCGCCAAGGTGATGCGGATCGGCACGATGATCAAGCAGCTGCTGGAGGAGGTCCGCGCCGCGCCGCTGGACGACGCCAGCCGCACGCGCGTGCGCGAGATCCACCAGACCTCGATCCGGGAGCTGGAGCAGGCGCTGGCGCCGGAGCTGCAGGACGAGCTGGAGCGGCTGGTGCGGCCGTTCACCGAGAACTCGACGCCGTCCGATGCCGAGCTGCGGATCGCGCAGGCCCAGCTCGTCGGCTGGCTGGAAGGCCTGTTCAGCGGCATCCAGACCGCGCTGTTCGCGCAGCAGATGGCCGCACGGGTGCAGCTGGAGCAGATGCGGCGGGGACTCCCCGCCGGTCCCTCCGCCGGCGGCGCCCTGGGCGGGCCTGGCGCGGGCGGCGACTCGCACGGGCCTGGCCAGTACCTCTGACACGCGCTATCTCTCGAGTGTCAGGAAAGGGTCGTTCAGGACGTTTTTCGTCCTGAACGACCCTTTCCTGACACTCGCGCCGCCCCGGGGA